>NZ_JAARMB010000034.1:0-31813 GCF_012985615.1 Pseudomonas sp. WS 5412 | reverse complement strand
GAAGCCAGCTCCCACAGGTATATGCGCACGCTTCGACGATCAGGTCGGCTGTCAGGCCGCCTCGCTTTGCTTTTGATCTGAGGCGCCCCGTTAAACCACGCTGGCCGTCATCCGATATTGATTTGGGGGGGTAACCCGGCAGGACGCCGGGTTAGCCGCGCTGGGCCAGGGATGGCCCATCGCGGCGGCCCCCCAAATCAATGTCGGATGACGGGCACACCGAGCCTAGGCGAGGTGCCGAGTGGTGGGGCAAAAGCGCTTTGGTTACTTTCGCACTCTTCGAAAGTGACCCGCCGTAAGGGCGGAACCAATAGCCGCCGTGACCCCAGCATCGGATATGTACACAAACCCAATAAGCTAAAGAGTTGTGTAGATACCTATGCTGCGATTGGCCCTATCAGGCAGCCCGAGGCGCCCTGACCAACCGCAACCCGGCAATCACCAACGCAAACACCGCAAAATTGGTGTTGTACAACGCCAATGCCGGAATCCCGAACGCCAGCCCCAACACCGCCAAACCCCAACCGGCACGGCCTGGCAGTACAAACGCCAGCACCGAGGTGACCAGCGCCGCCCAGCCCATGACCTTGAAGTGGATCATCGAACCCAGGTTCGCCCGTAACTGGCACTCCCAGCGGCTGGCATCGTCAACGCAGATGCCCACCCACTGCCCGTCCTCCATAAACCCATAACGGGCGCCATAACTGGCAGCCAGCCATAACGGCAAGGCCAACAGCAGCAGGATCAGCGGCAAACGACGGGACATAAGGGCACTCCGATAGACGAAAACGGCGCCCAGCTTAATCTCCCCTGGGCCATTGGCAAGGGTTGCGCACAGATAACTATTCATCAAAGCGTGCCAAAGTGTATCGTCTGCACACTATTACCTCGATTCCTATGTTTTTTCCGATATTAAGTGCCGATGGCTGGCACTTCGGCGATAACGCGGTGGTCATAGCCTGCGAACTTCATTAAGCACGTTTCCTCTTAGGGATTTAGTCATGCTCCGTTCCTTGCGCTGCGCTGCCCTGTTGGGTGGCCTTTTTTTGAGTGCGTCAGCACTGGCGGTCGACGTCGACCCGGCCAGCTATGGCTACCCTTTGACCAACCCGTTCGAAGCGACCATCGCCACAACGCCACCGGACTTGCGGCCGGATTTGCCATCCATTGATGACATCAACCAATCCGACTACAACCTGAACATGCGCCCGGAGCGTGAATTCAGCCTGCCCGACAACTTCTGGGCGGTGAAGAAGCTCACCTACCGCATTGCCAAACAGGATCGCGCCGCGCCACTGATCTTCCTGATCGCCGGCACCGGCGCGCGTTTTGACAGCTCTCTCAACGAATACCTGAAAAAGCTGTACTACAAGGCCGGCTACCATGTCGTCCAACTGTCGTCGCCCACCAGCTTCGACTTCATCAGCGCCGCCTCGCGCTTTGCCACACCTGGCATCACCCAGGAAGACGCCGAAGACATGTACCGCGTGATGCAGGCCGTGCGCGCACAAAACGCCACGCTGCCGGTCACCGACTTCTACCTCACCGGCTACAGCCTGGGGGCGCTGGACGCGGCGTTCGTCGCCAAACTGGACGAGACACGACGCAGCTTCAACTTCAAGAAAGTGCTGCTGCTGAACCCGCCGGTCAACCTCTATACCTCCATCACCAACCTCGACAAGCTGGTGCAGACCGAGGTCAAGGGCATCAACAACAGCACCACCTTCTATGAGCTGGTGTTGAACAAGCTGACCCGCTACTTCCAGCAAAAGGGCTATATCGACATGAACGATGCCCTGCTCTACGACTTCCAGAACTCCAAGGAGCACCTGACCAACGAGCAGATGGCGATGCTGATCGGCACCTCGTTCCGCTTCTCGGCGGCCGATATCGCCTTTACCTCGGACCTGATCAACCGTCGCGGCCTGATCATCCCGCCCAAATACCCGATCACCGAAAGCACCAGCCTCACGCCGTTCCTCAAGCGTGCGCTGCAGTGTGATTTCGACTGCTACCTGACCGAACAAGTGATCCCGATGTGGCGCGCCCGCTCCGACTGCGGCAGCCTGCTGCAACTGATCGACCAGGTGAGCCTGTACGCCCTTGAGGATTACCTGCGTGACAGCCCGAAAATCGCCGTGATGCACAACGCCGACGACGTGATCCTCGGCCCTGGCGACCTGGGCTTCTTGCGCAAGACCTTCGGCGATCGCTTGACCGTCTACCCGCTGGGCGGCCACTGCGGCAACCTCAATTACCGCGTCAACGCCGACGCCATGCTGGAGTTTTTCCGTGGCTAAACATCTCCTGCTTCTTGCCGCCTTACTCTGTGCGGGCGTTGCCAACGCGGACAACAGCAAGGCTCATGCACCGACCGTGATCGACCAGGATGGCTTCAAGGAGCCCTTGAGCAAGCTCAAGTTCAACCCTGGCCTGGATCAGCGCGAGTTCGAGCGCTCGACCCTCAACGCCCTCAACGTCTATGACCCGCTGGAGTCGTGGAACCGTCGGGTGTACCACTTCAACTACCGCTTCGACCAATGGGTATTCCTGCCCGTGGTCGACGGCTATCGCTACGTCACCCCCAGCTTCCTGCGCACCGGCGTCAGCAACTTCTTCAACAACCTGGGCGACGTGCCCAACCTGATGAACAGCCTGCTGCAACTCAAGGGCCACCGCTCCCTGGAAACCACCGGCCGCCTGTTGGTCAACACCACTATCGGCATCGCCGGACTGTGGGACCCAGCCACCGCCATGGGCCTGCCGCGCCAGAGCGAAGACTTCGGCCAGACCCTGGGCTTCTACGGCGTACCGGGCGGCGCCTACCTGATCCTGCCGATCCTCGGCCCATCGAACCTGCGCGACACCGGTGGCCTGCTCGTCGACTACACCGCCGAATCGCAGATCAACTACCTCAACGTGTCCGAAGTCAGCTCCAACCACCCGGAAATCTGGGCCCTGCGCGCAGTAGACAAGCGCTACCAGACCAGCTTTCGCTACGGCCAGATGAACTCGCCGTTCGAGTATGAAAAAGTGCGGTATGTGTATACCGAGTCGCGCAAGTTGCAGATTGCCGAATAACGTTACCCAGCGTGCAAAAAGGCCATCGAAACGTTCGATGGCCTTTTTTTTCGGCTGTCAGCAGCCCACCCCTCGGAACCAGTTCGTACGCCCCTGCCACTTAAAGTCCAGGCCCCCATGCAGATAAGCCCGACACAAAACAGGCTGACCGCACTCTGCCCACCTCGAACTTTCCAGTGGAACTTCAACATGACGCTATCGGTTTCCCAGCCCACCCTCACGGCACCCACCCTCGCCGCGCCCCCGACGGCTGAATCCCAAGCCTCAACAAAACCTCATCTGGACGCCCCCAGAGGCGCCTATGGCCGACCGCGCGGCGACAATCGCAGCGCAGGGCAAATCTTCAAGGAGACTCCGATCCTCAAGGACATCCTCAAACAAGATGGTCCTTTTGCAAGCAACTTCATCAATCAGCTCAAGCAGCAAACCGGCGATTGGAGCGCAGCCAACCGCGACCCCGAATCACGTGCCAATGCCGCCTATAACCTGGCTAAAGTGGCAACCTATATTGATGGCCGTGAAGACTTGGAGCGTCAGGGCCCAGCCCAGCAAAACGATCAGCACGTACAGGGTTTTGGCCAGTTCGGCAGTGTTTCCGCAGGCTCGGAAGCGCAGCTGTTCAAGGCGTTCAGCGAAAAAGGCTACAGCGCGCTGCGGTAACGCCTAGCCCCTCAAGGCGCGCCACGCCTTGCTCGCTACAGACACCAGCGCCAGCACCACCGCCCCGGCGATGATCCCCGCGACGGCATTGAGCAGGGTCGGCACCAGCCAGGAGATGCCACCGATACTCTGGCTCACGCTTTCAATCCAGTGATGCACCGCGGGCACGCCGTGGGTGAGGATGCCGCCACCGACCATGAACATCGCCGCCGTGCCGATCACCGACAGGCCTTTCATCATGTACGGTGCGGTTCGCAGAAGTCCGTTGCCGATATCACGTACCCACTGGCCGGGCTTTTGCGACATCCACAGGCCCAGGTCATCGAGCTTGACGATACCGGCCACCAGGCCGTACACGCCGATGGTCATGACCAGGGCGATGCCCGACAGCACGATCACTTGCTGCATCAACGGCGCATCCGCCACGGTGCCAAGGGTGATCGCGATGATTTCGGCCGAGAGGATAAAGTCGGTGCGGATGGCGCCCTTGATCTTGTCCTTTTCGAAGGCCACCAGGTCCGTTGCCGGATCGGCCACGGCTGCGACCAACTGGGCATGTTCGGCCTGATCTTCGGCCTTGCTGTGGAGGAATTTATGGGCGAGCTTTTCAAAGCCCTCGAAACACAGATAGGCGCCGCCGAGCATTAACAGTGGGGTGACCGCCCAGGGCGCGAAGGCGCTGATCAACAGCGCGGTGGGCACCAGGATCAGCTTGTTGATAAACGAGCCCTTGGCAACCGCCCACACCACCGGGATTTCCCGCTCGGCACGCACGCCGGAAACTTGCTGGGCATTGAGCGCCAAGTCATCCCCCAGCACCCCGGCGGTTTTCTTGGCGGCCATTTTTGTCATCAGGGCCACGTCGTCGAGGACGGCGGCGATGTCATCAATCAATACCAACAAGCTGCTTCCTGCCATGAATCGGACGTCCTTAATGTGGGATATTTCGCAGCATAGCGTGGTACAAAGCGTCGCGGGCAGATTCTTGAGGCCCGCGGATCGCCGGTGCTACCATGCGCCACCGCCTGTCCTGGCAAGGAATCATCTGGTCTATGAGCACCATTCGCGAGCGCAACAAAGAACTGATCCTGCGGGCAGCCAGCGAGGAGTTTGCCGACAAGGGCTTCGCCGCGACCAAAACCAGCGACATCGCCGCCAAGGCCGGGCTACCCAAACCCAACGTCTATTACTACTTCAAGTCCAAGGACAACCTCTACCGCGAGGTGCTCGAAAGCATCATCGAGCCGATCCTGGCCGCCTCCACCCCCTTCAACCCGGACGGTGACCCCAAGCAAGTGCTGAGCAGCTATATTCGCTCGAAGATCAGCATCTCCCGCGATCTGCCCTTTGCCTCGAAAGTGTTCGCCAGCGAAATCATGCACGGCGCGCCACACCTGAGCCCCGAGCAGGTGCAGCAGCTCAACGCCCAGGCCAAGCACAACATCGACTGCATCCAGAGCTGGGTCGATCGCGGCCTGATCGCCGCCATCGACCCCAACCACCTGATGTTCAGCATCTGGGCAGCGACCCAGACCTATGCCGACTTCGACTGGCAGATCTCAGCGGTGACCGGCAAGGCCAAGCTGGATGAGGCCGATTATGAAGCGGCGGCGCAGACGATTATTCGGTTGGTGTTGAAGGGGTGTGAGCCGGACTGAGGGACCGTGGTGTGGCCAAGATTCGCGAGCAAGCCCGCTCCCACACTAGATCTATGCCAGACACAAAATGTATGAACAACGAAGATCCCATGTGGGAGCGGGCTTGCTCGCGAAAGTGCCCTCCCAGACACATCCTGCCAAAAGCCTGCCCATCAGCCTCAAACTCCCCGATCTAGCCTCTCAAGACCCCATCTGAAGAGAGGCAACGGAATGCCTGATCGAGCCACCTCACACCGCCTACGCATTGGCCGGTTCAGCGAAACCAACCGCATCTACCTAATCACCACCAACACCCACGAGCGCGTGCCGATCTTCAGCGATTTCCACCTGGGCCGCCTGGTGGTCTGGCAGTTCAGGCTTGCCCACTATCAAGGGCTGGCGAACTCTCTGGCCTGGGTGGTGATGCCCGACCACTTTCACTGGCTGATCGACCTGCAAAAGGGCTCCCTGGGGGACTTGATGTGCCAGGTAAAATCCAAAAGCACCCGTTCAGTCAATGGTGCCACTGGCCGCAAGGGAAGGCTTTGGCAAACCAGTTTTCATGATCGCGCACTGCGCAAGGAGGATGATCTGATGAAGATGGCTAGGTATGTGGTGGCCAACCCATTGAGGGCGGGATTGGTGGAGAGGATTGGCGACTATCCGTTGTGGGATGCAATTTGGGTTTAGGTTTAAGACCGAGTCGCCCCTATCGCGAGCAAGCCCGCTCCCACATTTTGACCGTGTTCACAGGTCAAAACGCGGGCTTGCTCGCGATGAGGTTCTTACAAGCCCCGAGAAATCAAGCACTCACCCCCGCATCCGCCAACAACCCCACCCCTTCAATCGCGCTGATCGCGCACTGCTCATCAATATCCGACGTATCCCCACTGATCCCGATCGCCCCCAGCACCACCCCCGCCGGGTCCCGGATCAACACGCCGCCCGGCGCCGGCACCACGCCGCCCTGCCCCAGGCTGTTCAGCGCGGCGATAAATGCCGGGCGTTGCTGGGCATCCAGGGCCAGCAGGCGCGAGCCCTTGCCCAGGGCAATCGCGCCCCAGGCCTTGCCGATAGCGATTTGCGGGCGCAGCAGGCTGGCGCCGTCTTCGCGTTGCAGGGTGATCAGGTGCCCGCCGCTGTCGAGCACCGCGATGGTCAGCGGTGCAGCGGCAATGGTGCGGCCAGCGGTGATGGCCTGGCTGACCAGGTTGACTGCGACTTTCAAGGTTAGAGCGCTCATGGGTGCCGTCCTTATCTTGTTATTGAGAAAGCCTTTGGGCTCTGAATGATCAGAAGCCGGACGCAACAAATAGAACACAATAGATTTATTTTTTGTATACAATATTTCGAAACATACGCACCATACGTCGAAATAATCCCGCTAAAAAGCCTTCCGACGAATGCACAGGCGTGAGAATAAAATGGATTGACCTGCGCCGCTCGCCGTGAATACACTTTGAAGCAACACCACTTGTATACAATTACAAAACGCAAGAGGCACCAAAACCATGAGCAAAATGAGAGCAATCGAAGCCGCCGTTCTGGTGATGCGCCGTGAGGGTGTAGACACCGCCTTCGGTATCCCAGGCGCCGCGATCAACCCGTTGTATTCGGCCCTGCAAAAGGTCGGCGGCATCGATCACGTCCTCGCTCGCCACGTGGAAGGCGCTTCGCACATGGCCGAGGGGTATACCCGCACCAAGGCCGGCAATATCGGCGTGTGCATCGGCACTTCGGGCCCGGCGGGCACAGACATGGTCACCGGCCTGTACAGCGCCTCGGCCGACTCGATCCCGATCCTGTGCATCACCGGGCAAGCGCCCCGTGCCCGCATGCACAAGGAAGACTTCCAGGCCGTGGACATCACCAGCATCGTCAAGCCAGTGACCAAGTGGGCGACCACCGTGCTCGAACCTGGCCAAGTGCCGTATGCGTTCCAGAAAGCCTTCTATGAAATGCGCTCCGGGCGCCCCGGCCCGGTGCTGATCGACTTGCCGTTCGACGTGCAGATGGCCGAGATCGAGTTCGACATCGACGCCTACCAGCCACTGCCGTTGGCCAAGCCACTGGCCACACGCATCCAGGTTGAGAAAGCCCTGGCCATGCTCGACCAGGCTGAACGCCCGCTGCTGGTCAGCGGCGGCGGCGTGATCAATGCCGACGCCAGCGAGCTGTTGGTGGAATTTGCCGAACTGACCGGTATCCCAGTGATCCCGACGCTGATGGGCTGGGGCACCATCCCCGACGATCACCCGCTGATGGTGGGCATGGTCGGCCTGCAAACCTCACACCGTTATGGCAACGCTACGATGCTCAAGTCCGACGTGGTATTGGGCGTCGGCAACCGCTGGGCCAACCGTCACACCGGCTCGGTGGAGGTGTATACCGAAGGTCGCAAGTTCATTCACGTTGACATCGAGCCGACGCAAATCGGCCGTGTGTTCACCCCGGACCTGGGCATCGTGTCCGACGCCGGTGCCGCGCTGACGATGTTTATCGAAGTGGCCCGCGAGTGGAAAGCCGCCGGCAAGCTCAAGGACCGCAGCGCCTGGTTGCATGATTGCCAGCAGCGCAAAGCCACCCTGCACCGCAAGACCCACTTCGACAACGTCCCGGTCAAGCCGCAACGGGTGTACGAAGAGATGAACCAGGTGTTCGGCAAAGACACCTGCTACGTCAGCACCATCGGCCTGTCGCAGATTGCCGGTGCGCAGTTCCTGCACGTCTACAAGCCGCGCCACTGGATCAACTGCGGCCAGGCCGGCCCATTGGGCTGGACCATTCCGGCCGCACTGGGCGTGGTCAAGGCCGACCCGAGCCGCAAGGTGGTGGCGCTGTCCGGCGACTATGACTTCCAGTTCATGATCGAAGAGCTGGCCGTGGGTGCGCAGTTCAAGCTGCCGTACATCCACGTGGTGGTAAACAACTCCTACCTGGGACTGATCCGCCAGGCCCAGCGCGGGTTTGAAATGGACTACTGTGTGCAGTTGTCTTTCGACAACCTCAACGCCCCGGAACTTAACGGTTATGGCGTCGACCACGTTGCCGTCGCCGAAGGCCTGGGTTGCAAGGCCCTGCGTGTGTTCGAGCCGGGCCAGATCCAGCCCGCGCTGCGCAAGGCCCAGGAAATGATCGAAGAGTTCAAGGTGCCGGTGATTGTCGAGATTATTCTGGAGCGCGTGACCAATATTTCCATGGGCACCGAGATCAACGCCGTCAACGAATTCGAAGATCTGGCACTGGTGGGCAACGACGCACCGACTGCCATTTCATTGCTCGATTAAGGAGAACCCCATGCCGCGTTTTGCCGCCAACCTGTCCATGCTGTTTACCGAACAGGACTTTCTCGCCCGCTTCAAAGCCGCCGCCGATGCCGGCTTCAGTGGGGTGGAATACCTGTTCCCCTACGAGTTCAGCTCCGCCGAAATCAAGGCACAACTCGACGCCCACGGCTTGACCCAAGTGCTGTTCAACCTGCCGGCCGGTGACTGGGCCAACGGCGAGCGCGGCCTGGCTTGCCACCCGGACCGGGTCGAAGAGTTCCGCGCCGGGGTCAACCTGGCCATCGCCTACGCCCAGGTGCTGGGCAATACCCAGATCAACTGTCTGGCGGGGATTCGCCCCGCCGGTGTGGATGACGCCACCCTGGAAAAAACCTTCGTCGCCAACCTCAAGTACGCAGCCGACAAGCTGCAGGCGGTGGGGATCAAGCTGGTGATGGAAGCGATCAACACCCGCGACATTCCAGGCTTCTACCTGAACAACACCGCGCAGGCCCTGGCGATTCGCGAACTGGTGGGCAGTGCCAACCTGTTCCTGCAGTACGACATCTATCACATGCAAATCATGGAAGGCGACCTGGCGCGCACCATGGCCACGCACCTGGATCAGATCAACCATATCCAGCTGGCGGACAACCCGGGGCGCAACGAGCCAGGCACCGGGGAGATCAACTACCGGTTCCTGTTCGAGCATCTGGATCGCATTGGCTATCAGGGGTGGGTCGGCTGTGAGTACAAGCCGTTGACCACCACCGAGGCTGGCCTGGGTTGGCTCAAGAGCCATAACGCCATCTGAGCAACCCCACAGGGGGCAGTGCCAGACCTGCACAACTAATAAAAAGAGGATTTCATCATGGCTAAAATCGGCTTTATCGGCACCGGCATCATGGGCCAACCCATGGCCGCGAACCTGCAGAAAGCAGGTCACCAACTGTTCCTCTCCGAGCACCACGGCAAGGCGCCCGCCGAGTTGATCGCCGCCGGTGCCGTGGCCCTGGCCAACCCGCAGCAAGTGGCCCAGGAAGCGGAGTTCATCATCGTCATGGTGCCCGATACCCCCCAGGTCGATGACGTGCTGTTCCGCGCCGACGGTGTTGCCGCAGGCCTGTCGCCGAACAAAGTGGTGATCGACATGAGTTCGATCTCACCCACCGCCACCAAGGCCTTTGCCGCAAAGATCAACGCCACCGGCGCGCAGTACCTCGACGCCCCAGTGTCGGGCGGTGAAGTCGGTGCCAAGGCCGCGACCCTGAGCATCATGGTCGGCGGCGAGCCGCAAACGTTCGAACGCGCCCTGGCGCTGTTCCAGAGCATGGGCAAGAACATCACCCTGGTGGGCGGCAATGGCGATGGCCAGACCGCCAAGGTGGCAAACCAGATCATCGTGGCGCTGAACATCCAGGCGGTGGCCGAAGCACTGCTGTTCGCCGCAAAGAACGGTGCAGATCCGGCCAAGGTCCGCGAAGCGCTGATGGGTGGCTTCGCCTCGTCGAAGATCCTCGAAGTGCATGGCGAGCGGATGATCAAGGGCACCTTCGATCCGGGTTTCCGTATCAACCTGCACCAGAAGGATTTGAACCTGGCCCTGGCCGGCGCCAAGGAGCTGGGGATCAACCTGCCCAACACCGCCGGTACCCAGCAAGTGTTCAGTACCTGCACCGCGATTGGCGGCGGCAACTGGGACCATTCGGCGCTGATCAAGGGGTTGGAGCATATGGCGAATTTCTCGATTCGCGATAAGTAACCTCCCCTCTCGGAATGCAATCCCTGGTGGGAGCTGGTTTGCCTGCTCCCACATTTGGCCCTCATTCCACGCCTCAAACCCAATAACAAGAATCCGGGAGCCCGCTTATGTCGGTCGATCCGCAACACCTGCTTCGCGAGCTGTTTGCCACAGCCATCGACGCTGCCCACCCCCGGCAAGTCCTCGAACCTTATCTGCCCGCCGACCGCAGCGGCCGGGTGATCGTGATCGGCGCGGGCAAAGCCGCAGCCGCCATGGCCCTGGTCGTGGAAAACAGCTGGCAGGGCGAGGTTTCGGGCCTGGTGGTCACACGCTACGGCCACGGCGCACCCTGCCAAAAAATCGAAGTGGTCGAAGCAGCGCACCCCGTGCCGGATGCCGCCGGCCAGGCCGTGGCCAAGCGTGTGCTGGCGCTGATCAGCAACCTGGGCGAAGACGACCGGGTGATCTTCCTGCTGTCTGGCGGCGGTTCAGCCCTGTTGGCGTTGCCGGCAGCGGGTATCACCCTGGCCGACAAACAAGCCATCAACAAAGCCCTGCTCAAATCCGGCGCGACCATCGGCGAGATGAATTGCGTGCGCAAGCACCTCTCGGCGATCAAGGGTGGGCGCCTGGCCAAGGCCGCCTGGCCGGCCACGGTCTACACCTACGCGATTTCCGATGTGCCGGGCGACCAGGCCACGGTGATTGCCTCCGGCCCGACCGTAGGCGACCCGAGCACCTCGCAACAGGCGCTGGCGATTCTCAAGCGTTACCAGATCGAAGTGCCGGCCTCGGTGCGCAGCTGGTTGCAGAACCCGGAATCAGAGACGGTCAAACCCGGCGACCCGTGCCTGGCGCGCAGCCATTTCCAATTGATCGCACGGCCGCAGCAATCCCTCGAAGCGGTGGCGGTAAAAGTGCGCCAGGCCGGTTTCAGCCCACTGATCCTCGGTGATCTGGAAGGCGAAGCGCGGGACGTGGCCAAGGTCCACGCCGGCATTGCCCGGCAAATCGTGCAGCACGGCCAGCCACTGGCGGCGCCCTGCGTGATCCTGTCCGGCGGCGAGACCACCGTGACCGTGCGCGGCAATGGCCGTGGCGGACGCAACGCCGAATTCCTGCTGAGCCTTACCGACAGCCTCAAGGGCCTGCCCGGCGTCTACGCCCTGGCCGGTGACACCGACGGCATCGACGGCTCCGAAGACAACGCCGGGGCAATCATGACCCCCACCAGCTACGCCCGCGCCGAGGCCCTGGGCCTGTCGGCCAGCGATGAGCTGGATAACAACAATGGCTACGGCTATTTCGCGGCACTCGACGCGTTGATCGTCACCGAGCCGACCCGTACCAACGTCAACGACTTCCGCGCCATTTTGATACTTGAGACTGCTGCCCATGACGCCTGACAAGAAGGTCAAAATCCTCGCCACCCTGGGGCCGGCCACCGACGGTATTGATGACATCCGCGAGCTGGTGGAAGCCGGGGTGAACATCTTTCGCCTGAACTTCAGCCATGGCGAGCACGCCGACCATGCCCAGCGCTACCAATGGATCCGCCAGGTTGAACGCCAGCTCAATTACCCCCTGGGGATCCTGATGGACCTGCAAGGGCCCAAGCTGCGGGTCGGGCGTTTCGCCGAAGGCAAGGTGCAACTGGTGCGTGGCCAGGCCTTGCGCCTGGACCTTGACCCGACACCGGGCGATCAGCGCCGGGTCAACCTGCCCCACCCGGAAATCATCAAGGCCCTGGAGCCGGGCATGGACCTTTTGCTGGATGACGGCAAGCTGCGCCTGCGGGTGATTACCAAGCATGCCGACGCGATCGACACCACAGTGTTGAATGGCGGCGAACTGTCCGACCGTAAAGGGGTGAACGTCCCACAAGCCTTGTTGGAACTCAGCCCACTGACCGCCAAGGACCGCCGCGACCTGAGCTTCGGCCTGGAGCTGGGCGTGGACTGGGTGGCGCTGTCGTTTGTGCAACGCCCCGAAGATATCCGCGAAGCCCGCGAGCTGATCGGTGACAAGGCGTTCTTGATGGCGAAGATCGAAAAACCCTCGGCGGTGCGCTACCTGCAGGAAATCGCCGAGTTGAGCGATGCGATCATGGTCGCCAGAGGGGACCTGGGCGTGGAAGTGCCGGCCGAAAGCGTGCCGCAAATCCAGAAAGACATCATCAGCACCTGCCGCCAGCTGGGCAAACCGGTGGTGGTGGCCACACAGATGCTCGAGTCCATGCGCTTCTCGCCGGCCCCCACCCGCGCCGAAGTCACCGACGTGGCCAATGCCGTGGCCGAAGGCGCCGATGCGGTGATGCTGTCGGCCGAAACCGCGTCCGGCGAATACCCGTTGGAAGCGGTGCAGATGATGAGCAAGATCATCCGCCAGGTGGAGAACGGCCCGGACTACCAGACCCAACTGGATGTAAGCCGGCCCAAGGCCGATGCCACGGTGTCCGACGCCATCAGCTGCGCGATCCGTCGGATCAGCAGCATCCTGCCGGTGGCGGTGCTGGTGAACTACAGCGAGTCGGGCAGCTCCAGCCTGCGTGCAGCACGGGAGCGCCCGGCGGTGCCGATCCTCAACCTCACGCCCAACCTGTCCACTGCGCGCCGCTTGAGCGTGGCCTGGGGTGTGCATTCGGTGGTCAATGACCGCTTGAGGCAGGTGGACGAGGTGTGTTCCACCGCACTGGAAATCGCCCAGGCCCAAGGCATGGCACAGCGTGGGGATACCTTGTTGATCACGGCGGGGGTGCCGTTTGGGCAACCGGGGTCGACCAACTCGCTGCGCATTGAGACGTTGATCTAGCGTCTGTTCGGGCCTTATCGCGAGCAAGCCCGCCCCCACATTTGATTGGGTTCGCCAATCAAATGTGGGAGCGGGCTTGCCTGCGATAAGGGCAACTCGGTCTCCCTGACTCCCTCACCATGCCCAACCCAACCTGCCCCGACTGGGCCGAAGCTCTGCTCAACGGCTTCAGCCAGATATTCCTGCAACGCCACCCGCTGTGTGGCCTGCTCTGCCTGCTGGCGATCCTCACCTGCGCCCCGGCCCTGCTCGGCGGTGCGCTGCTGGGCGGGGTCGCCGGCCTGCTCACGGCCCAGCGCCGCGACTATCCCAAGGCCGAGCGCCAGGCCGGGCTCTATAGCTACAACGGTGTGTTGCTGGGATTACTGATCAGCCAGCATTTCGCCTGGTCGGCCTTGCTGCCGCCGTTGATCCTGGCCTGCGGCGGCCTGAGTGCGATCCTGACCCGGCAATGGGTCAAGCGCACGGGCCATGGCGATGACTTGCCTGCCTATACCGTGCCCTTCGTCGGGTTAGGCTGGCTGTTGCTCGGCACGGTCGCATCTGCCGCGCTGCCTATCACTACGCCGGCCCCCCTGGACTGGCTAAGCGCTCCGCTGATCGGCCTGGGGCAGATCGTGCTGCTGGATCAACCACTGGCCGGCGTGCTGATCGCCCTTGGCCTGCTGCTGGCCAGCCCTCGCGCAGCGCTGTGGGCCGTGGTGGGCGCCTGCAGCGGCATGGCACTCGGCCTGCTGCTCGACGACCGCGCTGGCGCCCTGCTCGGCCTGCACAGCTATAACCCGGCGCTTGCCGCCCTGGCCCTCAGCCAGTACCGGCGCCAACCCTGGCTGCCCCTGCTCGGCATCCTCCTGGCATGCCTGCTTGCCCCAGGCTTCGCCGGCCTGCACCTGGCACCGCTGACTGCGCCGTTTATCCTCGCCTGCTGGCTGGTGCGCGCCACCCTGCGTCTGCGGCACCGGTCCAACATGGACAGCCCGTTCGAATCCCCCTAGGCTTCGCAGATCTTCGATTCAGGCGGACTTCATGGACAGTAACAACGACTGGCGCCAGCGGCTCTACGTCATGGTTTTCCAGAGCGACACGGCGGCCGGGCGGCGCTTCGACGGCATCCTGTTGCTGATCATCCTCGCCAGCATAGTGATCGTGATGCTCGACAGCATCGACGTCGTGCACCAGAACTACGCCGATGTGCTGGCCTATATCGAGTGGGGCTTCACGCTGATCTTCGCCATCGAGTACGGCCTGCGCCTGTATTGCTCGCCCAAGCCATTGCGCTATGCCTTCAGTTTCTACGGGCTGGTGGACTTGCTGGCCATCGTCCCCGGCATCCTCGCCCTGTACTACAGCGACGCCCAGTACCTGCTGATTATCCGCATCATCCGCATGTTGCGGATCTTCCGGGTGCTCAAGCTCAGCCCGTACCTCAAGCAAGCCAACTACCTGATGTCGGCGCTGCGCGGCAGCAAGCAAAAGATCGTGGTGTTCCTGGTCAGCGTCTGCACCCTGGTGACGGTGTTCGGCACCCTGATGTACGTGATCGAGGGCCCGGAGCATGGCTTTACCAGCATCCCCAAGGGCATCTACTGGGCCATCGTGACCCTGACCACCGTGGGTTTTGGCGACATCGTGCCCAAGACCCCGCTGGGCCAGGTGATCTCGTCGCTGGTGATGATCACCGGCTACTCGATCATCGCCGTGCCCACCGGGATCTTTACCGCCGAACTGGCCAACGCCATGCGCGGCGAGCAATTGCAACACGACTGCCCGGTGTGCAAGAAAAGCAGCCACGAACCCAACGCGGCCTTCTGTTCGCGCTGCGGCAACGGGCTCTATAAAAAAGTGGAATAAGCAAAGTACTTTTTAATCTTTAAGCGTCTATGCCACCGCGGCTATAGTCGTGGGCTATAAGCCACCACCTTCGCGAACAACAAGGAATGAGCAGTGAAAAAACTCGTTAGCGCTTCGCTCCTGGCCGCCGGCCTTGCACTGTCTATTGGCGCCCAGGCCGCCTCGACCACCCTGCTCAACGTCTCGTATGACGTGATGCGTGACTTCTACAAGGACTACAACGCCGCGTTCCAGAAGCACTGGCAAGCCGAACACCCGAACGACAAGCTGACCTTGCAGATGTCCTTCGGCGGTTCCAGCAAACAGGCGCGCTCGGTCATCGACGGCCTGCCGGCTGACGTGATCACCATGAACATGGCCACCGACATCAACGCCCTGGCGGACAACGGCAAACTGGTGCCCGACAACTGGGTCACCCGCCTGCCGAACAACAGCGCGCCATTCACTTCCGCCACCGTATTTATCGTACGCAAGGGCAACCCCAAGGCCCTGAAAGACTGGCCGGACCTGCTCAAGGATGGCGTACAGGTGATCGTGCCCAACCCCAAGACTTCCGGTAACGGGCGCTACACCTACCTGTCGGCCTGGGGCTATGTGCTGAAGAACGGCGGCGATGAAAACAAGGCCAAGGACTTTGTCGGCAAGCTGTTCAAGCAGGCACCGGTGCTCGATACCGGTGGCCGTGCCGCGACCACCACGTTCATGACCAACCAGATCGGCGACGTGCTGGTGACCTTTGAAAACGAAGCGGAAATGATTGCCCGTGAGTTCGGCCGCGATCAGTTCGAAGTGGTTTACCCAAGCGTTTCCGCTGAAGCCGAGCCGCCGGTGTCGGTGGTCGACAAAGTGGTCGAGAAGAAAGGCACCCGTGCGGTGGCCGATGACTACCTGAAATACCTGTGGTCGGCCGAAGGCCAGGAAATTGCCGCCAACAACTACCTGCGTCCACGTGACCCAGCGGTGCTGGCCAAATACACCGACCGTTTCCCGAAAGTTGACTTCCTCTCGGTAGAGAAGACTTTTGGCGACTGGCGCACCGTGCAGAAAACCCACTTCAATGATGGCGGGGTCTTCGACCAGATCTACAACGGTCAATAACTGACAAAACTCGTTCAAAAAATGTGGGAGCGGGCTTGCCCGCGATAGCGGTGTATCAGCCAGGTATTTCTAACCTGACACGCCGCCATCGCGGGCAAGCCCGCTCCCACATTAGGTTCTGCGCAAGGCATTAATGCCAGGCATGACTGAAATCATCAGTAACACTTTACCCCCTCCCTCGCCTACCCTTTACCCTTCACGCCATCCTTCCCCGTTTTAACGAGAACACCATGACCGCTACCTCACCCGCGACCGCCACCATGACCCGTGGCATGGTGCTGCTGTTTGCGTTCTGCTGTGGCGCCATCGTCGCCAACATCTACTACGCACAACCGATCATTGAGTTGATTGCCCCGGACATCGGCCTGACACCCGCCATGGCCAGCCTGATCGTGTCCCTGACCCAGATTGGCTATGCCCTGGGCCTGTTCTTCCTGGTGCCGCTGGGCGACCTGCTGGAAAACCGTCGGCTGATGATCATCACCACCGTGGTCGCCATCGCCAGCCTGTTGGGTGCAGCCTTCACCAAAGAACCGAACCTGTTCCTGTTGGTGTCGTTGCTGATTGGCTTCAGCTCGGTGTCAGTACAGATCCTGATTCCCCTGGCCGCGCACTTGGCACCTGCCGAGTCCCGTGGCCGGGTGGTGGGTAGCATCATGGGTGGCCTGTTGCTGGGCATCCTGCTGGCACGGCCGGTGTCCAGCCTGGTGGCGGACCACTTCGGCTGGCGGGCGATGTTCATGGCCGCAGCCGCGATGATGGCCATTATCAGCGTGGTGCTGTTGTTGACCGTGCCCAAACGCCAGCCGGACCACAGTGCCAGCTATGGCCAGTTGTTGCGCTCGTTGGCCACCCTGCTGCGCGAGCAACCGTTGCTGCGCCAACGGGCGTTCTACCAGGGTTGCCTGTTCGCTGCCTTCAGCCTGTTCTGGACCGCCGTGCCCCTGGAACTCTCACGCAACCACGGCTTGAGCCAGAGCCAGATCGCCCTGTTTGCCCTGGTCGGTGCCCTCGGCGCCATCGCAGCACCGATCAGTGGGCGCCTGGCGGACGCCGGCCACACCCACCGCGCTTCGTTGCTGGCCATGTTGCTGGCGGCCCTGAGCTTTCTACCGGCGCTGGTACATCCGGCCTACAGCGTCATCGGCTTGATGGTCACGGGCGTGGTCCTGGACTTCTGCGTGCAGATGAATATGGTCCTCGGCCAGCGCACCATCTATGCCCTCGACGCTCACAGCCGCAGCCGCTTGAACGCGCTGTACATGACCAGCATCTTCATCGGTGGCGCCTTTGGCTCGGCGATTGCCAGCAGTGTGTATGAACACGGCGGCTGGCTTGGGGTGATCCTGGTGGGTAGCGCGTTCCCGTTGGTGGCCTTGCTGCGCTTCTTGAGTGTGTCCAGGGGCGCGTCGACAGTAAGAGCCTGAACCCATCAGGTACCAACCCTCACCTACCGATGCCCTTGCCCTGCCTGGCCCTTCTCAAATAACCGAATGAGCCCCTGCAACAGCATGAGGGTACTCTGGAGCACACTCGTCAAGATCGCGAGTAGGGATTCAGCGGGAGCGGGTGCCGGCATAGGCGGTGGGGTCGGAGTCGGGGGCGGCACAGGGGTTGGCGCCGGGGTGGGTAAGGGGGCGGGCCCGGGGGTTGGCGTCGGTCCTCCCGTCACGATATCGGTGGCTTGGATTTTACCGGCAGTGGTCAACAGCAAGTCAGGTTTGCCGCTACCGTTCATATCAATCGCCAGACTGCCACGCCCTGTACGCGCGTCATAACCCAGCACGGCATTGCCTGGCTGCCCATTGAATTGACTGGAGAAGTTGAGGTGTTTGATACCGGCTTCTCTCAAGGCGCCAGAAACATCGACTTTGTCGGTGCCGCTGGTGAAATCCTCGATCAGGTCTGGGTTCTGCGGCGTGGATTCACTGGCCTTGTCGTAGACGAAGATGTCCGCCCCGCCGCCTCCGCGCAGCTTGTCTGCCCCCCTGCCCCCCTTGAGGCGATTGTCTGCATCATTGCCGGTCAGCACATCATTGCCTGCACCGCCGACGGCATTTTCCAGGGTCACGCCCTTGGCGATGGAAACATTACCTTTCATTCCCCCGACGTCCGAGAATGATTGCGCATTGAGGTTGATGTTTTGGTCCTGGGAATAGCCGGAGAAATCCAGGGTGTCGTTACCGCCGCCGTCCCAGACACAAAAAACCGCTGAATCCGCAGCGCTCTTGATGCTCAGTACGTCACGCCCGGTATTGGAGTTGAACCCATAGGTCGTGTCTGTGTTGCGGGTAGTGTGGTTGGCACCATAAAGACGCTGAACCGCCGCGATGTCATACATCATGGGTGCCGAGGGCATCCGCCCCTTGAAGTCATGACCCGCGTTCTTGTGCTCTGCCCAATAACTCATGACCGTACCGGCCCGGGTGTCCTGCGCAAACTTCGCATCCCGCTCGTACGATCCGCCACCGTTGTAGTCACCGGGATGCGCCAGCCCCAGGCAATGGCCTATCTCGTGAACCATCGTGGTGTGGAAGTAACTCCCCTCCTTGGGCGCATGTGAGGCACGCCGTGTACCGATCGTGGCTTTCGCCGCGGGATTGTGCCGTGTCGGCCCCCATGCCACGCCACTTTCCATGCGATGAGAGCCGGACACCTCTATAGATCCATCCGTCTTGCGGGCGTTCTCATGAAAACTGATGTTGGCCACGTCTTGCCAAGCCTCCATGGCCCGCCGAGCACAGGTTTTCTGCTGCTCGGTGAAACCCTGGAGCTTGTAGGAAACCTGCGTCTTGCCGTCCCCGTCCCGATCGTTAAAACGCGTACCGCTGCGCGTAAGATGCCCGGCAACCTGATCAGTACTGAGGGAGCGTTTCCCACGGGCAGACATGGGTTCCCTGGACGGCCCGTGCATGCCTTCAGGACAGCAGCCAGGATGAGCAGCAGTGTTGTTGATTTGACTCATGGCGATCTCCGATTCGATTAATAACTGGGATATCAGGGTCCAACTGCGCCGCCTTTCATCGCAGAAAGCCGTCTCGGTCCCCGTCATCCGTGCCTAATCTTTCATGCAGGAAATCACCCCGCCACCGGGGCTTTGAGTCTTATTGAAACGCTTTGGCCGCTTGTTCGGTTTACTGACAAAACACATGGATCCTTACAATCCCCAAGGGTTATGCCGTCTTGAAAAAGCCCATTCAACTTGCTGATGGCCCTTGGAAAACGCAAAAAAGACACACGTTTCTTAATCCAAATCCTCGCCGTCCCACGAAATATCCGCTCTACATTTTAGCTTCGACGCCCCACCACCGAACTCACCGATTTCAAGAGCGCACCAACTTCTCCAGCGCCGCATCCGCCAGGAATGACGAGCGACTTTTGACCTTGTGCTCGCGCACATAACGGTCAATACGCTGGATCACATACCCCGGCAACGTGACATTGACCTTCTCGGTCTTGCCCAGGTAAGGCGAGATATCGAGCTCGAGCATCCCCCAGCCCATCCCGGCGTACTCCTCATTGCCGTGGTGCGTCGCCACCGAGGTCGGCATGGGAATCGCGTGGCCTTCGCCAGCCAGCTCCTGCAACAGGATGTGAGCCACTTCGACGGCGGCGTTGTAAGCCTCTTCAAAACTGTCTCCGGCCGTCACCGCGCCTGGAATATCAGGGATCTGGATACCGGTGGCGGTAAAGTCATCGCCCCATTCGATACAGATTGGGTATTGCATGAATATTCTCCTGAAAAAACCGACCTAGAACGAAAACAACCCGGCACGCTGCCGGA
Source organism: Pseudomonas sp. WS 5412 (assembly GCF_012985615.1). Taxonomy (NCBI): domain Bacteria; kingdom Pseudomonadati; phylum Pseudomonadota; class Gammaproteobacteria; order Pseudomonadales; family Pseudomonadaceae; genus Pseudomonas; species Pseudomonas sp. WS 5412. The sequence goes on along the minus strand of NZ_JAARMB010000034.1, from coordinate 11,881 downwards.
TACTTCGCACGGTGCCCAAGGGCAGATCCTTCTTGGGATGGGGCACCGGTATCGTGGACGGGTTATAGCGATGGGTGAAAATGTGATGGCTGCCCATGACCCGATCCAACACCCAGCCCGCCTCTTGCAGTTCCTTGATCAATAGCCTGCTTTGCACCACAGCCTCCTTGCTCCGGCCCGAACAAAAATAACTCCAGAGTTACCTTTGCTCAAGCACAGATTTTTCAGAGCAGACTGACGGTTGTTTTGCCGGATATTGAAAAGCCCCAGGCATGGAGCTAAAGCACCCGCCCATCCCAGCCCACCGTCACATGCGGTGGCAGTTCACCGCGATGCTGCAACAGCCAGGCATCCAGGGTGTGCCCGACGTGGGTCAGCACGCCAAGCTCGGCGCCGCACGCTTCGATGCATTGCAAGGCCAGGGTCAGGTCATTGTGATTGCGCGGCGCCTGGGGTTGCGGTGGCATGGAGCAGTCAATGACCAGTACGTCCAGAGGCTCGCGCCGCAACCAGTCGAGGGTCGCCGGGGGCAGGCCCGTGGTGTCGGTCAGGTAGGCCAGGCGCCGTCCCTGCCCTTGCAGCAGGTAGCCGAAGGTCGGCTTGGAATGCTGCAGGGGCAACGCGGTGACCGTCAGCTCGCCAAACTGGCGGGTCTCGAACTCGGCGAAGGGCTGGCTGAAATCGAGGATGCCGGGATGCTTGTAGAGGTCCGACAGGCCCTCGGGGTCTGCCGGGCCATGCACCGGAATGATCAGGCCCTGGCCCCAGCGCAGGTGCAGCAGGCCCTGGGCGTGATCGGCATGGTAGTGGGTCTGCAGAATGCCGTTGAAGCTGCGTGGCGGGAAACGCTCGGTGAGGTCCGTCAGCCCGCTGTCGATCAACCAGCGTTGCTCACCGCACTCGATCAGCGCGCTGCACTCGCGGCGGCGCAGGCGTTCATCGCTGCGTGCCAGGGTGCAGGCCGCGCATTCGCAGCCATACACCGGGACTTGGCGGGCGTCGCCGGTGCCCAGCAGGGTCAGGCGCATGCCGAGTGCCCCTCCTCCAGGCAATCGAGCAACCGGGCGACGGTATGCACCAACGGCCCGGAGTTATCCAGCAGGAACACCCCAGGCGCTGCCTGCAGGCTGTCGCTGAACTGCGCATTGCGCGCCAGGCGCGCGTCGATGTCTGCCACCGACTCACGGCCCCGCGCCAGCAAACGCTGGCGCAACACCGCCTGGTCCACCGTCAGCAGCACCACCAACAGCGTCGGATAACGTGCGCGGGTCTGCGCCAGATGGCCACGGGAGCCATTGACCAGCACATCGTCGCCGGCCGCCAGCCAGTCGTCGATCTGCCGTGGAATGCCATAAGACAGGCCATTGGCATGCCAACTGAGGGCAAAGCCGCCCTCGGCTTGCAGCGCGGCGAATTGCGCGGAGCTTACACCCTGGGCGGCCTCGCCCACCGCTTCCGCCGAACGGGTGATGACCCGTCGCACGATGCGGCAACCGCGCTCGGCCAATGGCCCGCGCGCGGCTTCCAACAGGCTGTCCTTGCCCGAACCCGATGGCCCGATGAGATAGATCAACCTGCCCACCATCAAAACACCCTCTTGGCTTGTCGCCAGACTTGTTGGACTACCGGCAGCCCGCCCTGGGCCCTGGCTTGCACCAGGTCCGCACGCAGGCCGACGGCAATTTCCCCGCGATCCTTGATGCCCGCCGCCTGTGCAGGGGCCAGGCTGATCATCTTGATCGCCTGGGGCAGATCGCAGTCATTGTCCTGGGCCGCCAGGGCAAAGGCCGCTGGCAACAGGCTGGCCGGGTAGTAGTCACTGGAAAGTATATCCAGCAATCCTTCAGCAGCCAGGCCGGCGGCGGCCACATTACCCGAGTGGGAACCGCCGCGCACCACGTTCGGCGCGCCCATCAGCACTTTCATCCCCAGTTGCCGGCAACCGCGCGCCGCTTCCAGGGTGGTGGGGAACTCGGCGATGTTCATGCCATAGCGCGCCGACTCCTCGACATGGGCCAGGGTCGCGTCGTCATGGCTGGCCACCGACAGGCCACGCGCCAGGCAATGCTCGACGATCGCGGCGCGGTAGCGGTCGCTGTAGGCCTTGGAGTTGGCCATTTGCAACAGCACGAACGCGTCCATGGTTTCATCATTCAAATGGTATTTGCCCATGTAGTACTCGCGGTACTTGGACTCCAGCACAAACTGGCGCTGGCCCGGCGAGTGGTCCATCACCGACACCAGTTGCACCAGCGGGTTTTCCACCAGATCGCGGAACACACTCAAGGTGTCCGGGTGGCACAGCTCGCAACGCAGGTGCAGGCGGTGTTCGGCGCGGGTCAGGCCGGCTTCCTGCGTCGAGGCAATGGCATTGAGCATCGCCGGCAGCTTCTGCATGCGATTGCCCTTGGGGTTCACGTCGCCGATGGACACCGCATCGAACACCGTGGTGATACCGGCCGCGATGATCTGCGCATCATGGCTGAGCACGGCCGAGGTCGATGGCCAGTCCACGCCGGGGCGCGGGGTCATGTGCTTTTCCAGGTTGTCGGTGTGCAACTCCACCAGCCCCGGCAGCAGGAAATCACCGCCCAGGTCCTGGGCGTGGGGTAACTGGCTGCGGCCTTCGGCGAGGTCAACGATCACCCCGTCACGCAGCAGCACACTGCCGAGAAATACACGATCAGCAGTGACCAGTTGGGCATTGCTGAGGATCTGTTCAGCGGGCATCGGCGTAGTCCTCGTCGGTAATCACAGCGGGCGTCATGTCCAAATGGCGGTCAGCCACCGCCTCACGGGCGGCACGGTCATGGAAGATGCCAATCAGTGCGGCACCGCCGGCCTTGGCTTCGTTGATCAGTTCCAGGACAACCTGACGGTTGCGGTCATCCAGGGAGGCCGTCGGTTCGTCGAGCAACATCACCGGCCAGGCCACCATGAAGCCGCGCGCGATATTGACTCGCTGCTGCTCGCCCCCGGAGAACGTGCCCGGCGCCAGTTGCCACAGGCGCCGGGGGATATTCAGGCGCGCCAGCAAATGCTCGGCACGGGCCTGGGCGTCAGCCTTCGTCCAGCCACGGGCCAGCGCGGGCTCCATCACCACATCCAGGCAGGCGACCCGTGGTATCACCCGCAAAAACTGGCTGACATAGCCCAGGGTCTGCTGGCGTACCTCGAGAACCTCCCGGGGTGCAGCGCCCACCAGCTCCAGCCACTGACCGGCATGGCGCACGCAGATGCTGCCCCCGGCCGGCAGGTAGTTGCCATACAAGGTGCGCAGCAAGGTGCTTTTACCCGCACCGGACTGGCCGTGCAGCACCAGGCATTCACCGCCCTGCACGCTGAACGCCACCCCGCGCAGCACGTTGAGCACCACGCCGTTCTGCTGATGCAAGGTGAAGGTTTTCGAGAGGTCACGGACCTCGATCAAGGCATTCGTCATGGCTGCAATACCGAAGACACCAGCAGTTGAGAGTAAGGGTGCTGTGGATCGTCGAGGATCTGATCCGTCAGCCCGGTTTCCACCACCCGCGAGCGGCGCATCACGATCAGGCGATCGGCCAGCAGGCGCGCCACCGCCAGGTCATGGGTGACGATCACCACCGCCAGGTCCAGCTCACGTACCAGGCCGCGCAGCAGGTCGAGCAGGCGCGCCTGCACCGACACGTCCAGGCCACCGGTGGGCTCATCCATAAACACCAGGCGCGGGCTGGAAACGAGGTTGCGGGCGATTTGCAGGCGCTGCTGCATGCCGCCAGAGAAGGTGCGCGGCAGGTCGTCGATGCGCTGCGGGTCGATCTCCACCTGGCCCAGCCAGTCCAGGCCGGCGCCACGCAGTTGCTGGTAATTGCGCACGCCCTGGGCCATCAGGCGCTCGCCAATGTTGGCGCCGGCCGACACGCCCATGCGCAGGCCGTCGCGGGGGTTCTGTTCAACGAAGCCCCATTCGGTGCGCAGCAAAGTGCGGCGTTCGGCTTCGCTGGCGCTGTAGAGGTCCAGCCATTCGCCGTCCTTGCTGCGATAGCCGACGCTGCCGGCCTGGGGCGGCAAGCGCCCGCTCAGCAGCGAGAGCAAGGTGGATTTACCCGAACCGGACTCGCCGACAATCCCCAGCACCTCACCGGGGTACAGATCAAAACTCACGTCCTGACAGCCCTTCTCCAGGCCGTACAGCAGGGACAGGTCGCGCACTTGCAATAAGGGCTGGCTCACTGGTTGTTCTCCTTGACCCGTTGGGCGCAGTACCAGGTGTCGGAACACACAAAACTCTGGGTGCCGGCGTCGTCGAGGATCAGTTCATCGAGGAACGAGTCATGGCTACCGCAGATGGCGCAGTGGTGGTCCCACGTCTGCACTTCAAAGGGGTGATCCTCGAAGTCCAGGCTGCTGACCTGGGTGTACGGCGGCACCGCGTACAGGCGCTTTTCGCGGCCGGCACCGAACAGCATCAGCGCCGGGCTCATGTCGAGTTTCGGGTTGTCGAATTTGGGGATCGGCGAAGGGTCCATCACATAGCGCTCGTCGACCATCACCGGGTAGGCATAAGCGGTGGCGATATGGCCGAAGGTGGCGATGTCTTCGTAGAGTTTTACGTGCATCACCCCATAGTCGTTGAGGGCGTGCATGGTGCGGGTCTCGGTTTCCGAGGGCTCGATAAAGCGCAGCGGCTCGGGGATCGGCACTTGGTAGACCATGATCTGCCCGGCCTGCAGCGGGGTTTCCGGGATGCGGTGGCGGGTCTGGATCACTGTGGCGTCGGGGGTGGCTTCGGTGGTGGCGATACCGGCGGTGCGCGCAAAAAAGCGCCGGATGGACACGGCGTTGGTGGTGTCGTCGGCGCCCTGGTCGATGACCTTGAGCACGTCGTCGGCACCGAGGATCGCCGCCGTCAATTGCATGCCGCCGGTGCCCCAACCATAGGGCAGCGGCATCTCGCGACCACCGAACGGCACTTGGTAACCGGGAATCGCCACGGCCTTGAGCAAGGCGCGACGGATCATGCGTTTGGTCTGTTCGTCGAGGTAGGCGAAGTTGTAGGCGGCGTCATTCATGGCGGGTGCCCTCGGCCGGTTGGCGCAGTTTGCGGATCAGTTCCAGTTCGGCCTGGAAGTCCACGTAGTGAGGCAATTTGAGGTGCGAGACAAAACCGGCGGCCTCAACGTTGTCGCAGTGGGCCAGCACGAATTCTTCGCGCTGGGCCGGCGAGACAATCTCTTCGCTGTACTCCTCGGCACGCAGCGAGCGGTCCACCAGGGCCATGCCCATGGCCTTGCGCTCGGCATGCCCGAACGCCAGGCCATAGCCGCGGGTGAACTGCGCCAACTCGGTGGCCGAGCCGACAAACTGGTTGACCATCTCGCACTCGGTGACTTCGATGCTGCCCAGGCAGATGGCAAAGCCCAGTTCTTCAGGATCGACCCATACCTCGACTTCACCGATGCGAATCTCCCCGGCAAACGGGTGATTGCGCCCATAGCCACGCTGGGTCGAATAGCCCAGCGCCAACAGAAACCCTTCATCGCCGCGAGCCAGGGCCTGCAGGCGCTCGGCACGGCTGGCAGGGAACTCCAGCGGGTCGCGGGTGATATCAGCGACGCTGGCGTGGTCGTCGGCTTCGTGCTTGATCAAGCCCTCTTTGGCCAGCAACCCCAGCACCCGTGGACACGGTTCGAGGCGCGCATCCGCCGTGGTCTGCGGGCCTGGATACTCACCCTCGGCCAGCAGCGCGAAATCCAGCAGGCGATGGGTGTAATCGAAGGTCGGGCCGAGCAACTGGCCGCCGGGCACGTCCTTGAAGGTGGCTGACAACCGTCGGCTCAACGACATCTGCGCGGTGTCGATCGGCAGGCTCGGGCTGAAGCGCGGCAATGTAGTGCGGTAGGCGCGCAGCAGGAAGATCGCTTCTACCAGGTCCCCCGCCGCCTGCTTGATCGCCAGTGCCGCCAGTTCTTCGTCGTACAGCGAGCCTTCACTCATCACCCGCGCCACGGCCAGGGGCAGTTGCTGGCGGATCTGCTCGACACTCAGTTCGGGAACCGCCGTATCACCCCGGCGTTTTTTCGCCAGCAGACGGTGGGCATTGTCGATGGCCTGTTCGCCACCCTTGACGGCTACGTACATCAGGCGTGCTCCTGTGTGATGCGACTGCTGCGCGGCAGGCCGAGCAGGTGATGGCCGGCGCTGAACAACACGTCCAGGCCACGGGGAAAGGCCTCGCGGCGCTGGCGCTCCAACCAGAAAGCCGACGGCACCGGCACCTGCACCCGGCGCTGGGCCTGGATGCCCGGGCCGCGCCAGAGCAAGGCGCGCCCGGCCTCCAGGTCGCTAAGCTGGACCAGCAAGGTGCAGGACTGGTCGGGGTAGCGATCATTGCCGTGATCGAAGCCGCTGAGGTCGAGCAGGTCCGGCTCGCCTAGCAAGGCAAACGCGGCCTCCTCCCGACGCGCAACCAACGGGCAGCCGCAGTGGAAGGCCAGGTTGGCGCGGATCAGTGGCTTGTCGAACGCCGGTGCCAGCCATAGCGGCGTGTCGACATCCAGCAGCGCCAGGCACAAGGCATAGGTGGCGGGCGCCAGGCCATCGAGGTGCGGGGCTGCCGGCAGGTGCTGGATCAAACCCGGTTCGGCCAAGGCCTTGAGCGCCGCGCGAAAACTGCGCTGGGCATCCAGCACCGGGTCGACAAACGCCGGCTGCAATAATTGAGCGTGCATCAGTTTTCTCCTCGCACCAGGGTGAAGAACTCGACCTTGGTCGCCGCAGTGTCGGCTTCTTTTTGCGCGCGGCGCCGGGCTTGGGCCTGGGCCAGTGCGCTGATCAAATCGCTGAGCCACGGGCTCGGTTGCGCGTTTTGCAGATGGGCATCGGCCAGGGCCGCCAGTTCGGCGTGGACCTTGTCGCGCCCGGCCAGGTAGCTGTAGCCGGTGCGGCCATCGGCCAGGCGCACCACACAGCGGGTCACCGTCATTTCACCGACGTTGAACGGCGCGCCATTGCCACCCATGCGCCCACGCACCAGGGTCATGCCGATTTCCGGGGCGCGGATCAGTTGGTACTCGGCGTCCTTCAATGCCGCTTCGTGGGGTTGCAATTCATTGAGCTGGGCGCGGGCAAGTACGCCAATCCAATGCTGACGCGGGGACAGATTCATCGGGGTCTCCATCAAGTCACCACCTGGTACTGGAAGCGATCGGAACGGCTGGTGGACTGCGCCAGCTCCACCGGGCGGCCATCGCGATCGCGGGAAAGGGTGAATACCGTGAGTGCCGGCAGATGCCGGGGCATCATCAGCAGCGCGGCTTCGTCGCGGTTGGGCAAGCGCGCACCGATCAGGCTCTGGGTGCGGGTCAACGGCAGGTCGCGCTCGCGCAGGTACTGGCGCAGGGAGCCGCCGTTGTAATCCGCCAGCAACGGCGCGTGGCTGGCGCAGTAGCGATGACGGATCAGGCTGACGGGCTGCTGGTCGAGCTTGCGCAGGGTTTGCAGCTCGATCATCGGCGCCATTTCGGCGATGCCCAGGTGCTGCGCTTCTTCGCGGCTGGCGTAGCAGTAGCGGCGCTTGAGCAGCAGCGCCTGCACGCCATGGCCCTGGGCCGACAGCGATTGGCTGTAGGCGGTGTCGGCGCCCATCGGGTAAATCAGCGGCCGGTCCAGCACCTGCGTGCCTTTGCCCTGCTGGCGCAGCAGGCTGCCTTCGAACACCAGCTCATCAATGGCGCGGCGCAGGGTGTGGCGGTTGACGCCAAAGCGCTCGGCCAACTGCACTTCGCCCGGCAGGAACTCCCCGGCCTGGTAGCCGCTGAGTTCACGGCGCAGGATATCGGCGAGTTCGCGGTACACCGGCTCATCTTGTCTAGACAACTGCATGCTTTAAAAAAAGCGCCCGCAGGCACCCCTCCAAGGTCAGATAAACCGCTTGCGCAGGCGTTGGGACAGCACGTCGATCAGGCTCACCACCACGATGATCACCAGCAGCACCGCGCAGGTCTGTACGAACTGGAAGGCGCGGATGTTCTCCCACAGGATCACGCCGATGCCGCCAGCGCCGACCATGCCCACCACCGTCGCCGAGCGCACATTGGCCTCGAAGCGGTACAGCGCGTAGCTCACCCACAGCGGCATGACTTGCGGGATCACGCCATAGATCACCTCTTGCAAGGCGCTGGCACCGGTGGCGCGTACACCTTCCACGGGGCCGGGGTCGATGGCCTCGACGGCTTCGGCAAACAGCTTGGCGAGTACCCCGGTGGTGCTGATCCACAGGGCCAGTACCCCGGCAAACGGACCAAGGCCGACCGCCACCACGAACAACATGGCGAACACCATTTCGTTGATCGAGCGAAAGGCATCCATCACCCGGCGCAGGGGTTGGTGAATCCACCAGGGCGTGATGTTGTCGGCGCAGAGGATGCCCAGGGGCACCGAGCAGACAATCGCCAGCACCGTGCCCCAAAGGGCGATTTGCACGGTGACGATCATTTCCTTGAGGTAGGAGCGCCACTCGTGGAAGTCCGGCGGGAAGAAGTCAGCGGCGAAGGTCGCCATGTTTCCCGAATCGCGGTACAGCGCCAGCGGGTTCATTTCCGCGCCTTTCCAGGCCCAGGCCAGCAGCACCAGGAACAGGCCCCAGCCGAGGTATTGCGGCCAGGTTCTTTTACCCACGGCTTCAGCGTGCAAGGTCGTCATGGATCACTCTCGATAATTACTGGAGCGGGGCCTATGGGGGAACCCGCTTGTGTGGGAGCTATGTGTGTGTGGGAGCGGGCTTGCTCGCGAAAGCGGTGGGTCAGTCAACATCAATGCTTGCTGGGCCGACGTCTTCGCGAGCAAGCCCGCTCCCACATAGGCCCAGCTCCAACAGGGGGTTAGCCGTTGGCGTCGGGTTTCTTGTCCAGCTCGCTCAGGCGCTGTTGCAGCGTGGCCAGGTCGGCGTCGATCTGCGCCAGCTTCTTGGCTTTATCCGCCTCGGCCAACTTGCTGTCGGCGCTGATGGTGGTGCGCTGCTTGAACAGCTCCAACTGGCGGATCGGCAGCAACTGGTCGTCGTTGGACGCGAGGAACTTGCCCAACTGCATGTTCTTCAACACCGCTTTCTCTGCCTCGGTGTCACCGTAGTTGGCAAAGAAATCGCGGATCTTGGTCTTCTCACTGTCAGTCAGGGCCTTGCTCCACACCATCGGGTCGGCGGGGATCAGCGGCGACTTCCAGATCACCTTGAGTTGCGCGGCCTTGTCCGGCTGGGTCACCTCCAGGCGGTCCCAGCTTTCGGTGTTGAAGGTGGCCACGTCCAACTGCCCCTTGGCCACGCTCAGTGCGTTGACTTCATGACTGGAGTTGAGGGTGCGCTTGAAGGCGGTGCCGGCATCCACGTTGTTCTTGGCGAACACGTAGTAGCCCGGCACCAGGTAGCCGGAGGTGGAGTTTGGGTCGCCATTGCCGAAGGTCAGGTTCTTGGCGTTCTTGAGCATGTCTTCGACGGAGTTGAGCGGGCTGTCCTTGCGTACGATCAGCAGGCTCCAGTAGCCGGCGGCGCCGTTGGCGGCAGCGGTCTGGGCGAAGATCTCGCCGTTGGAGCGGTCCACCGCCTCCATCGCTGCCTTGTTGCCGAGCCAGGCCACATCGACCTTGTTGAAGCGCATGCCCTGGATCAGGCCAGCGTAGTCGGAGGCGAAGGTGGCGTTGATGGTCAGGCCGGTCTTCTTGTGCATGTCATCGAGGAACGGCTGCCAGATGCTCTTGAGGTTCTGCGAAGACTCGGTGGACATGATGCCGAAGTTGATGGCCTTGTCAGCGGCCTGGGCATTGCCCAAGGCGACGCTGGCCAACAACACGGCAGACAGGAAAACATGACCGATACGGTTCAACATACAGGCGACTCCTAGGGATCGTGAATGGCGGTTCAAGCGCGGGCCAGGGCCAGGCGCTGGGGAAGTTCGGAACGGCGCGGCGGCTCGGAAAACATCAGGCTGGTGTCGACGTCGGCACCGTACAGATCGTTGAGGAACTGGCTGCTCATCTCGCGGCCCTGCCCGTCGAAATGAATGCGCCCGCCCTTGAGCGCCACGGCCCGTGGGCAATAACGCATGGCGTAATCGACTTGATGCAGGGTCACAACTACGGTCTTGCCGTCGCGTCGGTTGATATCGGCGAGGATCTCCATGACCTTGCGCGCCGACTCCGGGTCCAGGGAGGCAATCGGCTCGTCGGCCAGGATCACTTCGGCACGCTGGGTCAAGGCCCGGGCAATCGCCACGCGCTGCTGCTGGCCACCGGACAGGGTCGAGGCCCGCTGCTGGGCCAGGTCCGCCAGGCCAACCCGCGCCAGGGACTCCATGGCACATTGCTTTTCCTCGGCATTGAACAACCCGAGGTTGCCGCGCCAGCGCGGCATGCGGCCCAGGCAACCAAGCAGCACGTTGTCGATCACACTCAGGCGATTGACCAGGTTGAACTGCTGGAAGATATAGCCAATATCCGCGCGCAACCGCCGCACCTTGCCATTCAACCGCCCACTGGCCTGCACCTCTCGGCCCAGCACCTTGACGCTGCCGCCGTTGCCCTTGTCGCAACAGGCCAGCCCCGCAAGGTGGCGCAACAACGTGGACTTGCCGGAACCGGATGCACCGATCAGGGCGACCATCTCGCCGCTGGCGATGGTGAGTTCGAGGTCGACCAGCGCGGTTTTCTTCGCAAAGGTCTTGTTCAGGCGATCGACATGGATAGCGGGAGTCATGGGCTTCTCTGTCTGGTTTGAACAGCCTTGCGTGGCTGCGTTTGAGTTCAAACGACAGTAGGCGCGGGAGGTGTCAGGGCTATGACTTGCACATGACTGCAGGAGGGCGGTTTGATGAAAGTTTTATGAAAGGTTGGAACAACTGAAGGACAATTCCCATGCAGATGAGGATCGCTCCCATGCTCCATGTGGGAATGATCAAAACAGGACTTTCCCTACGGCTCATCATTTAACAGGCACACATCATGCTGGGCGAGCTGTACGCAGGAGGGCCCAGCCCTGCCAGGTCTCCATTCCTCGGTCGTCGCCCTTTTTCACGCAGCTATATGGCGGCTGTGCGCGGGGCACCTTCGGGTGCGCCGGGGTCCTGGAGTCCGGTCTTCCACACCTGCGTACAGTCGCCACCCATCATGTGGAAGTGATTGTGGCGGCTCCTTTAACTCCAGGAGCAACCGTATGAAAAAAGTCACGCCTAGCCCGCCCTACTCCCTGAACAACAGCAAACTCCACGAAGCCGCCCAACGTGCGCTCAAGCATTACGCACTGCATTCGCAGCTTGTATCTGCCTCGTCAGAAAAACTCTTCACCGTACGTGCCGGTCTCAGCACCGAAGAAGCGTTGAGCAACGCCTGTGAAATGCTCGAGTCGGCGGCGGTCAGTGCGTACGACTGCACCGAGCATCTTGAAGGCTCGAGCCGTAAGCAGGTGATGGCGGTGGTGCAATTGATCGAGATGGCGCAGTTGTTAGTCGAGGCAGCGTTGCACCGGGAATGCCCGGCGGCCTGACGGCCAAGTGAATCCCTGTGGGGGCTGGCTTGCCTGCGATGGCCATAGGTATCTACACAACTCGCTTTTTTTGGTTATTGGGTATGAGTACATATCCGTTGCTGCGGTTACGGCCACTTAGGGTTCCGCCCTTACGGCGGCTCACTTTGGAGAAGCGCCAAAGTAAGCAAAGCGCTCTTGCCCCACCACTCGGCACCTCGCCCAGGCTCGGTGTGCCCGTCATCCGACATTGATTTGGGGGGCCGCCGCGATGGGCCATCCATGGCCCAGCGCGGCTAACCCGGCGTCCTGCCGGGTTACCCCCCAAATCAATATCGGATGACGGCCAGCGTGGTTTAACGGGGCGCCTCAGATCAAAAGCAAAGC
>NZ_JAARMB010000033.1:0-32925 GCF_012985615.1 Pseudomonas sp. WS 5412 | reverse complement strand
TGCTTTTGATCTGGCTTTTGATCTTGATCTCAGGCGCCCCGTTAAACCACGATGGCCGCAGGCAGGTATTGCGCAGTGGGCACCCCGGCATGGATGCCGGGGTAGCCGCGACACGGCCATGGATGGCCGATCGCGGCGGGCCCACGGAGCAATGCCTGACTGCGGGCATGCCGAGCCTAGGCGAGGCACCGAGTGGTGGGGCAAGAGCCCTTTTGGTTACTTTTGGGGCTCTTTTCCAAAAGTGACCCGCCGTAAGGGCGGAACCAATAGCCGCCGTGACCGCAGCAACGGATATGTACACAACCCCAGAAAAGAGCTGTGTAGATACCTATGCCGCGATGGCGGTGTATCAGTCGCCGTATGTATCGGACAACCCAGCGCAATCGCCGGCAAACCAGCCCCTACAAGGTTTTTTGGCCCATCAGCGCGTGGTGTAGGGCAACAGAAACACCACGCCAAGCCCAGCCAGCGAAATCAAGCCGAACCACGCCACCGGCCCCATGGCCCAGCCCCACCCCAGTACGCTGACGGCAAAACTCGCCGCCAGCATCCCCCAGCCCAGCACTCGCAGGCCACGTCGTAGCACCGGCGAGGGCAGGCGCTGCATAAGTTGTTTGTAATGGCGCTCCAAGCCCAGGCATAACCCCGCCATCCCTGCGCAGGCCAGCAGCAACGCGCCTATCAACGCCATCTCAATTGACCTCCGCTACAGCGTGCTTGGCCACGCGCCGTGTGCTGCGTTCCTTGGGCGCCTGGTACAGCTTCCAGCACGGCCAGGCCAGCAGCAGGCCGAGGGCGACGCTGGTCAATTCCAGGTAGACGTAATCACCCAGGCTTTCCCCCAGCAGATTCAGGGCCGGCAGGCCGATACACAGCACTGCCGCCAGGCCCAGTTGCTCGCGCCAGGCACTGCGCCAGGGGCGGACAATCGCGTGGCCCAGGCTCAACAGCCACACCAGGAAAAACACCCGCACTTCCCAGCCACCGCGCTGGGCCAGTTCCACCGGGAGCAAGCGGTTGGCCCACAACAAGGCCACGCACGCCACCGTCAGCCCGGCCACCACCGCCACATTCAGGCGTTCGGCGATGTGGTAGAGCAGGGCGCCCACGGCGCCTTCGCCATCATGGCGCCGGCGGCGTTTGACGGTAAACAGCACCACGCCCGTCGCCAGCATCGCGCAACTGGCCAGGCCGCAGACAAAGTACAACCAGCGCATGGAGTAGCCGCCGAACTGCGCAAAGTGCAGGCCGGCCATGACCTTCTGGGTCAACAGGCTGGGCCGGCTGACCGCAGGCTGGCGCAGGACGGCACCGCTGACCCCGTCAAACAGCATGCTCTGGCCCTTGGTCAGCTCGATGCGGTTGCCCAGTACCGGGCGTACCTCGATGCGTGCGTCGCTGCGGCCGGGGTTGTGGATCGACAAGCTGGACACCGGCCCCATGGCCCGCTCGGCCTCGGCCAGCAGCGGTTCCAGTGCCGTCAGCTCGGCCGCTTCGCTGTGTTTGGGGCGTTCGCCGCGCACTTGTTGTTCGGCGGGCGCGCCACGCAGGGCGCGGAAGAGGTTGTCGCGGTCGCCGTCAAACAGCGCGTCCACCGCCGCCGGCATGTAGATCAAATAGAAGATCACCAGCCCGGTATAGGTGATCATCAGGTGAAAGGGCAGCACCAGCACCGCTGTCGCGTTGTGCGCATCCAGCCATGAGCGCTGGCCCTTGGCGGGGCGGAAGGTGAAGAACTCCTTGAAGAATTTCTTGTGGATCACGATCCCGCTGACCAACGCGACCAGCATCGCCATGGCGGCCAGGCCGACCGTCCAGATCCCCAGGTCGCGCGGCAGGTTGAGGGTGAAGTGGAAGCGGAAGAAAAACCCGCCCCCGGCAGTTTCGCGCACGGCCAGGGGCTCGCCGGTGTGCGGGTCGAGCGCGGTGCCGCCGCCACGTCGTTGTTCGCCGGCCGATACCGTCAGGGTGTCGGAGCGTTCGCCGGGCAGGCCGATGTTCCAGGTCTTCGCCTCGGGGTGCTGGCGCGCCAGGTAGTCGAGGGCCTGCTGCGCGGCGGCGCTTTGCGACAGGGTCGCGGTGGGGATTTCCGGGCGCATCCAGCCGTCGATTTCCTTGTCGAACACCGCCAGGGTGCCGGTCAGGAAGATTGCAAACAGCAGCCAGCCGAACACCAGCCCGCTCCAGGTATGCAGCCAGGCCATGGCCTGGGTCAGGGTCTTGTGTTTCATCCCAGCACCTCGCGCCAGTGTGGCCAGAAACCGACGGCAGCCAGGGGCAGCGCCAGGGCCATTCCGGCCCACGCACGCCAGGCGTTGCGACAGGCAAAGGCCCAGAGGATCGCCAGGGTGTAGATCAAGAAGGAGGGCAGGCTGGCGACCACCAGGGCATCCACCTTGTCCATGGGCAACAGGCGCGCCAGGGCGGCGGTAAACGCATAGGTAAACAGGTAACCGCCGATCAGCGCGGCGACCATCCGCGAGAGGGTCGGCCAGGCAGAGGATTTGCTTTTCATGGAGGGCTCATCAGCATCAGACCAGGCAACACCATTGCCCTGGGGGGCAGGCTTGTGTGGGAGCTGGCTTGCCTGCGATGGCATCTCCTCGGAATGACCTGCTAGACCGAGGCGTCTGCATCGCAGGCAAGCCAGCTCCCACATAGACCGAGTGGGTCACAAGAAACGTATGGCTCGAATGCTAGTGATTCTCATATGGGAGTAAACGCAATTTACAACTTATACACTTTGAGCCGCAGGTGCAGGCACAGCCCGGGCGTGGTGTTCTGTGCCCACAACTGGCCGCCTTGCAACTGCACGATGCTGCGCGCAATCGACAACCCTAGGCCATAGCCGTCACCGCCGGGGCGGGCGGCGTTGAGGCGGGTGAAGGGCAGGAAGATCTGCTCCAGCTTGTCCGGCTCGATCCCTGGGCCCTGGTCCTGGATGCACAAGTGCCAGAAATCGCCCTCCAATGCACCGGTCAAGCGCACCACACCGTGTTCGGGGGAATGGCGGATGGCATTGCGCAGGATATTTTCCAGGGCCTGGGCCAGGCCATTGAGGTTGCCCAGCACCCAACAGTCGGCGGGCAGTTCGCAGGGCAGGCGCTCCCGCGGCCAGCCGCTTTCAAAGCAGGCGTCTTCGCGCAGCAAGTCCCACAACGGTTCCATCTCGACTGCTTCCACGGGCATCGCCGGGCGTTCGGTATCCAGCCAGACCAGCTCCAGGGTGCTGCCGATCAAGCGTTCCATGCCTTGCACTTCGCGCTCCAGGCGCTGGCGCAGGGCATTTGGATCGGGCTCGCGCTCCCCGGCCACCCGCAGCCGGCTCAAGGGCGTGCGCAGTTCGTGGGACAAGTCCCGCAGCAGGCGCCGTTGCAGGACCACGGTATTTTCCAGGCGCTCGGCCATATGGTCGAAGGCCCGGGCCAATTCACCGAGTTCATCACGGCGGTGCGTCACCTGGGGCCCGACCCGCGCCGCCAGGTCACCGGCGCTCAGGGCATTGGCCTGGCGCCGCAAGATCACCAGCGGCGAAATCAGCACCCGGTACAACAGCACGCCAAACAGCAGGGCCAGGCCCGTCGGCAGTCCCTGTTGCAGCAGGATGGACCAGCGGCCATTGTCCTTGCGCGGGTCCAGGTGCAGGGGCAGTTCCATCACCAGGCGCGAAGCCCCGTCGCTGAACGGGATGTAGAACGTTGGCCGGCCACCGGGGCGGCCAACCGGCCAGTCGATGCGGCGCACGAAATCCAGCTTGCGGCGTTCGATCGTGGTCAATGCCTGGGAAGACAGCGAATGGTGCTCGTCCACCACCACTGCCCACACCTGCTCGCGGGCCCGCAACGTCTTCAGGAACTCATCGACCCCCTCCGCGCCGTGGGCTTGCCAGGCCGTTTCGGCTTGGCGGGCGTAATCGGTTAGGAGTTGCCGGGTAGGGGCGGGCAACCGGGCGGTGGCTTCCCGCAGGCGCTGGCTCAAATCCACTTGCAGGCTGACCACCAGCAGGCACAACACCGCCAGCAAGCCGATCAATTTCCACAACAGCGAGTGGCGGTTGGGCAGCCTCATGGCTCCAGCCGGGTCAGCATATAGCCCGTGCTCCTGACCGTTTCCACGCGCCCGGCGGTGTAGCCGATGGCCTGCAACTTGCGGCGGATACGGCTGACATGCATGTCCAGGCTGCGATCATGCCGCGAATAGGCGCGGTGCATGACCTGCTGATACAGGAATGCCTTGGTCAGCACCTCGTCGGCATGGGCCACCAGGGTTTCCAGGACGCGGTATTCGGTGGTGGTCAGGTCGGCCCACTGTTCATCCAGGTGCACATCCGTGCGCTGTTCGTCGAACGTCAGTTGCGGATCTTCATTGCGCGCCGTGCCAGGCACCTCATGTTCATAGGCCACCCGGCGCAGGATCGCGTCGATGCGCACATCCATCTCCAACATGCTGAACGGCTTGGGCAGGTAATCGTCGGCGCCCTGGCTGAAACCGGTGATGCGGTCCTGCTCGGCACCGAGGGCCGACATCAGGATCACCGGTACCCGTTGATGCCGCCGCAGTTGCGCGAGCACCTCCAGGCCGCTGCTGCCGGGCAGCATGATGTCCATCAGGATCAGGTCGAAATCCTGGGTACGCGCCAGCTCGACAATCCCTCCACCATCCTGGCGCAACGTGACCTCGAAGCCACGCTGGCCCAGGTGGCTGTGCAGGTGGGCGGCGAGCAACGGGTCATCCTCGACGGCAAGGATGCGGCGCGCAGCGGGGAGCGGGTGGGGGGCGTGCATGGGATCTTCCTGCGAATGCGAATGTTTCTAAGTTGCGCATTCTGGCAAAAGTCCCGACATATTCCTATCCATTGCGCTTTATTGCCGCATTTTCGGTTTAAGCACTGAACACGTTTGCAGCTCGGGGGGGCGCTCCAGGATCCTGGCTTGTCAGGGCGTTGCGGTATTGCTAGTGTCGATGCATGACTGCCTATTGCCTCACCTCGACGACCACCACCACGACCGCTTCAAGCGGAGCGTGCGAGGTTTCGTGAGCCAATAGCAGACGAACTTCAAAGGCCCGCCAGCGATGGACAGGGCCTTTTTTCTTGTCCTTGTGTCGCTGGCTCAAACGCAAGGAGATGCACCCATGTACGCCCTGTTGATTCTCGATATGCAAGTCGGGCTAGTTCACGGCCCGGAAAAACCATGGCGCTGCGAAGCGTTGTTGGAAACACTCAATAGCCTGATGGATAAGGCCCGCCACGCCGGTGCGCCGATTTTTCTGGCGCGCCATATCGGGCCCGTGGGCTCGCCCATCGAACCCGGCAGCCCGCTGACGAAGGTGGTACCGCAACTGAAGTTGCTCGGTGGCGAAAGGGTGTTCGAAAAGCGTCGGCCCAACGCCTTTGAGTCGACCGACCTGGCTGACCAGTTGCGCGCATGCGGCGCTAGCGGTGTAGTGGTCACCGGGATGAAAACGCAATACTGCGTCGACAGCACCTGCCGTGCTGCCCGTGACCTTGGCTTCGATGCGGTACTTATCGCCGATGGCCATACCTGTTCGGACACTCCCGTGATGAAAGCCGAGCATATCGTCGCTCATCACAATGCCACGCTGGATGGGCCGTTCTGCCAACTGGTTAGGGCTGAGGAGTGGCGCTTCTAGCAGGCCCCCAGATCACGGCCGCTGCGGCTTTACCCCCGTACCGAACGTATTGCCCATCCGCACACTGGTCGCCGCCGGCGTCGACAAGCCAATCTGGTTCGGCGGCCGCTGGTGCACCGGTTTTTCCCGCGCCTCGCGGTTTTTCTGCGCTGCCTTAGCGCCCATCTGCTGGCTCAGGCATCCATAGTCAGGCGCTTTGTACCCATCCACCCTGGCCTCGACACAACCGCCCGGCGTTTCCTCGGCGTGCACGGTCGACGCCAGGCCCGCGCATAACAACAGCATCAACAACCGCTTCATCAGAGCCTCCTGGCAGGCCCTGGGGAGTGGGCCGTTAGTGCCTGCCAGTCTAGCCCGGTGGCGCTGGCGAAACCGTGATGTTTTTTTTGCCATCACCGTAACATCAGGTTCATAAATTGGCCTCAGGATGACGCTTTTCCCAGGACACGGCAGCCGTGCAACAAGGCAGAGCAGGGGTCGAACGGTGGGCTTGGAGGCGCACGCACTGCTGCCTGGTCTTGCTGTTGGCCTGGATGTGGCTGCCACTGCCCAGGGTGCAAGCGGGGGAGCCGCCGTTGTTGCGCCTGGATCTGCCTGCGCAAGACCTGGCGCCCGCCCTGGAAGCTTTCAGCCGGGCCACCGGGATGGCTGTGCTGGTGGACCGCGAGTTGAGCGATGGACGACGTTCGATGGGTGTGCACGGGCACTACAGCGCCCAGCAGGCCCTGGGCCTGTTACTGACAGGGAGTGGCCTGATGGCGCGTTACGCACGCAGTGATGCATTCACCCTGCAGGTGCCTGAAGTCAGCCAGCCGCTGGCCAGTCGCGGGGTGTCGCCACGTAACGCCGCACGGCTCAACCGCAGTTATGCCAGCGCCGTGCAGCAGGCCGTCGAAGCCAGCCTGTGCCGTTCACCCTTGACCCGCCCCGGCAGTTTTCGGGCGCTGGTGCAGGTCTGGGTCAACCGTGACGGATTGATTGAACACAGTCGCCTGGTGAGCTCCACCGGCGATGTACTGCGTGATGAAGCGCTGGTGCGCAGCCTCGGCAGCACATGGATAGAGCGCCCGGCACCCAGCTCGATGCGGTTGCCGTTGACCCTGCTTTTAATGCCCGATACCACAGGAAAACGCATGGAATGCACAGCACGGCAAGGAGCTTCCGGGGCATGAAGGATACCGGGCACACGCCAATGGTCAGGTTGTTCCTGGCCTCCTACGAGGACTTCAAGGTGCGTTTGCGCAAGCGCCTGGGGTCGGAGGATCTGGCCAATGACGTCCTGCATGAAACCTACCTGCGGGTCGACCGCATGGACATGCCGGCGAACCTGCAACAACCCAATGCCTATCTGTACCGCATGGCCCTGAACATTGCGGCCGACCGGCGCCAGGCCGATGCCCGCCTGCTGACCGGCAGCGAAGTCGAGGAGTTGCTCAATATCAGCGATGAAGCCCTGGACCCCTCGCGGGTGGTGGGTGGCCAGAAAGAAATCCAGTCCCTGCTCAAAGCCCTCTACGAACTGCCTGCCCGGCGGCGCAAGATCCTTATCGCCGCGCGCCTGGAGGAAGCGCCACACCTGGAAATCTCCCAGCGTTTCGGCATTTCCACACGCATGGTCGAGAAGGAAATCAAGGCCGCCCTGGGGCATTGCGCCCAGCGTCTGGAAAGAAAAGTCATCCAGCGGTTCGGTCCCGGCGCCGGAAAACCGTCTTAGTGTTGAGTCCCTGATAATCCGTGAGTACCTGCGCGCTTGAATATTTTTAGCTTTCCCACTGCCCGGGATACGCCCGACAGCCGATTGCACGGTGAAGCGCGCGACTGGCTGGTCCTCCTGACCTCGGGCCAGGCAACCGTGGCCGATGCCAAGGCCCTGCGCCAGTGGTGCGCCCAGAGCCCCGAGCATGCCCAGGCCTTCGAACAGGCCAAGCGACTGTGGCAACAATTGACCCCGGCGCTGACCGAGGCCCAGGCCCCCCGGCACTTTGGCCGAAGGGCGTTCCTCGGCGGGGCGCTTGCGGCCTCGGCGGCCCTGGTGATGGTGCACATCAGCGTGCCCGGTGGTTTTGCCGGCTTGGGCGCCGACTACCACACCGCAGTGGGCGAGCAGCGGCGGGTGGACTTGCGCGAGGGCATCAGCCTGGAGCTCAACACCCAGACCCGCATCAGCCGGCGCGAGCAGGGCATCGAATTGCTTGAAGGCGAGGTCGAGGTGCAGGTGGCACAGCCGCTGACCGTACAGGCAGGGGCGGGCTGGCTGAGCGCGAGCCAGGCGCGCTTCAATGTGCGCAACACCGACCTCAGTGTGTGCGTGACCTGCATTGAAGGCTGGCTGGCGGTTGAAGTGCAGGGGCGCAGCGTGCGCCTGGACAGCGGGCGCCAGTTGACCTACGACGCGGCCGGGCTGGGCCCCGTGGTGACGGTGGACACCGACGCCGTGATCGCCTGGCGGGAACAGGTGCTGGTATTTAATAACGCCACACTGGATACGGTGATCGACGAGATCAACCGCTACCGCCCAGGGATGTTGGTATTGCTCAACCGCGAACTGGGCAAGCGCCGGGTGCAGGCGCGCTTCAGTCTCGAACAACTGCCGGGCGTGGCGTTGCTGATCCGCGATGCCTATGGGGCCAAATGCACGGAACTGCCGGGCGGGGTGGTGTTGCTCAGCTAGCCCTGGAGACGGGGGCCCGCTCGCCACAGGTTCAGTCCAACGGCCCCAGCACCTGGCGATAGCGCTCCACCCCCTGGGGCGTCTGGCGCACCAGGGTGATTTCCATCCCCAATGGATTGTCCTGGCGATTGCCGCTCAACTGCCGCCAGCCTTTCTCGTTGTCCCACACCCGCACTTGCAGGTCGCTGACCTGGCTCAACACCGCCACCGCCTCCTTGGGCGCCGGCAGCGGATAGCGATCCCGCGCCGGTGCGGCAGCGCGGTACAAGGTGTCGCCCTTGAGCCACCACCGCACCCGTTGCAGGCCGTCGCCGGGGGTTGGCGCGCTGCGGATCAGCTCCAGACGAAAGCCCTGGCTGTCGGAGCTGCGCACGGTCACCGCCGGCAAGGCGTCGGCGGCGGGAGGCTGGTCCTCGGTGGGTGGCGCAGCCAGTTCCACCCCGGCGCGCAGGCTGACGTCCAGTTGCAGCTGGTTCAGGGCGCGCAGCAGGCCCTGGGTCTGTTCGGTGCTGGCCTGCAAGTGGGCGTCGGCGCGGGTTACGCTGTCCAGGCCGCGCCAGGCAATCAGGCTGACCACCGCCATCAGCATGATCGCCACCATCACTTCGATCAGGGTAAAGCCTTGCTGCTCGCGGTTCATGGCTGGCTCACCACGCGCAAGGTGCCGGCTGCATCACGTTGCAGGCTGAGGCCGTGTTGCCCGTCCGAGAGCCACACCTGCAGCGGCGGAGTGATCCATTCGGCATTCAGCACCAGGGTCTGCCGGGGTTCGATCCGCACCAGCATCGGCGTGGTATCCCAGGCCCGTGGGCGCAGTTGTGGGTCATCCTTGAAGTCCTCCAGCCCCCGGCCATCGTCGCGGCGGCGGCTCAAATGGTAGCCCTTGGCATCGGCGCGCCAAGTGATCGTGCGGCCATCGGCACGGGCTTCGGCCTGGGCGATCTGCAGCACCTGGCTCAGGCGCTCGGCGTCCTTGCGCAAGCGGTGCAAGGGGTCGGGCTTGATGCTCAGGCTGATGGCCGCGCTGGCAATGCCGATGATCACCAGCACCACCATCAACTCGATCAAGGTGAACCCCTGTTGCCGGCGATTCGTCATGGGTGTGCCCTCAACAGGATCTGCCACTGAAATAAAACCGTGAGAATTGCCCTGTAGGCTGTCTGCACGGACAAACAGGAGGTCCCGCCCATGGCATTCATCCATCGCGTATCTGCCGCCCACGGCATCCAGGCCCTGGCCGTGCTGGCGACGCTGGCCGGGGTCGCTACATGGACACCGTTGCTGCTGACGTCTGCCGAGTCCCATACCCCGGCGCTTGCCCCCCAGGCATTGGCGGCGCGCAGTGATAACCCGGCGCTGCAATGGTTTGCCGACATGCCGGCGGCCCTGCAGATCAAGGTCTCCGGGGTGCTGGCCGGCGCCCAGGGCGCGGTGGCGATTCTCAGCCTCAACGATGGGCCGCCGCGCAGCTTTCTAGCGGGGGAGCGCCTCAGCCCCGGCGTGCGCCTGGCGGCCATCGAGGGCGACGGGGTGGTGATCGAGCGCGGCGCTGAAAAGGTCCGGGTCAACCTCGACACGTTGCCCGATGCCCCGGCCTTGCCCCGGCTCACTCGGCCGTAACCTGCTTTAACGCCGGCGCGCGGGCCACCAGGGTCTCAAGGCGCGCCAGGGGCGGCGCCTCGCGTGTGGCGTCCAGCACTTGCACGCTGACTTTCCACAGGTCGCCAGCGCCTGCCACCACCTGTTCACAGCGCAGTTTCAAGCGGCCCTGGTCGCACTCGAACGTCTTGCGCCCGGGGCCGGCGCGGCCTTCCAGGCGCAGTTGCGCCAGGCGACTCTGGGCCGCCAGCATGGCGATGGACTTGTCGCGCAACAGGCCATTGCTCTGGGTCATCAACCCCGCCACCCGCACCGCCGCCGCCATGGCCACGGCGATAATCGCCAGGGCCACCAGCACCTCGATCAGGGTGAAACCTTGGTTCCTATTGCGGGCGCGCATGGCTTGCTCAATGCCGGGAAACAGGCCCGCAGACTAGCCCTTGCACTTGACCGATTGGCGACCAAAGCTCCCGAGGATTTTCAATACGCCTGACATGTTGTCTTGCAACACTGCGCGACGAAAAGCACTCAAGCCAAGGAATGTCGAGATGGATATCGCGCACTTCACATCCACCCCGCGAGGCGCTCGTGGCCAGCGTGGCTTTACCCTGATCGAGATCATGGTGGTGGTGGTCATTCTCGGGATCCTCGCCGCCATGGTAGTGCCCAAGGTGCTCGACCGCCCCGACCAGGCGCGGGCCACGGCTGCCCGGCAAGACATCGGTGGCCTGATGCAGGCGCTGAAACTCTATCGCCTGGACCACGGCAGCTATCCGAACCTGACCCAGGGTCTCAAGGTCCTGGTCGAGCGCCCGGCCGATGGGAAGAACAGCAATTGGCGCGCCTACCTCGAACGCTTGCCCAACGACCCCTGGGGCCGCCCGTATCAGTACCTCAACCCTGGCGCCAACGGTGAAGTCGATGTGTTCTCCCTGGGCGCCGACGGCCAGCCCGACGGTGAGGGTGTGAATGCCGATATCGGCTCCTGGCAGTTGTAAGGCGCGCCATGAACAGCCATTTGCCCAGAGCGGCGAAGCAGCGCGGCATGGCGATTATCAGCGCGTTGCTGATCGCCGCCGTGGTGGCGGTGCTTGCCGGGGCCATGCTCACCCGCCAGAGCGTGTTCACCCGCAGCCTTGAGGCCGAACAACTGCGGGTCCAGGGCAGTTGGTTGTTGCAGGGCGCGCTGCAGGCCAGCCGGCAACAGTTGTGGGACGCGCGGCGCAAAGAGGTGCTGACCCGTCTCGACCAGCCCTGGGCGCGCCCCTTTGCCGGGGTGGTCGAAGGGCGCCTGGATGACGAGCAGGGCAAGTTCAACCTGCGCAATCTGGTCAGCCAGCAGCAGCCGGATGTGGCGCAGTTGCAGAGTTTCCAGCGTCTGTGCCAGTTGCTCGGCATCGACCCCAACACCAGCCAGCGCATCAGCCAACGGGTGCTTGCCTCTTATGCGCAGCGTGCGGGTGGCAGTGACGTGAGCAGCCTGCGTAGCACCTCGCCTGAGGCCGCGCAGACTTTGCTGCCGGCCAGGGCGCCGATGTTGCGAAGTCTTGACGACCTTGCCCTTGAGCCGGGTGTGCAGCAACGCCTGGCGGCCTATGTCAGCGTGTTGCCCGACAACACCTGGGTCAATGGCAATACGGCCAGCGCCGAAGTGCTCAGTGCGGTGGTGCCGGGGCTCAGCCTGTCCCAGGCCCAGGGGCTGGTGGCCGAGCGGGACAGCGGGCGCTGGTTTATCAACCGCGGGGATTTCGTCAACCGCCTGAGTATGCCGCAGTTGCTGGTGGACTCGGTGCAGGTGGGAATCACCAGTGAGTGGTTCCGCTGGCACGGCCGCGCGCGGCGCGAGCAGCGGCGGGTGGCGGTCGAAGCGTTGTTGTATCGCCCTGAAGACCGGCAACCCCAAGTGATCTGGTGGCGGGTGGGCGCGTGACGCGCTTGCGCATTGCCTTGCCGCCGCTGGCCCAACTGAGCGCCGAAAGCCTGGTGCACTACGCCTGGTTGGACCGCGCCGGGCAGGTCAGCCGGCAAGGTCAGGCCAGCCTTGGGCAGTTGGCGCAACCGCGCAAGAGCCTGGCGGCCGAGTGTTTCCTGCATCCCCGGGACAGTTTGCTGAGCAGCCTGGAGTTGCCGCAACTGCCGCCCGCTAAAGTGGCGGCAGCCGTGGCCTGCGCGGCCCAGGCGCTGATCCTCGGCCCGGTCGCGCAAATGCAGGTGGTCCACAGCCCACGGCAGAGCAACGGCCAGGTGCAAGTGGGCTGGCTGCCGACGGCTGGCCTGGAACAGTTGCAGCGGGTCCTGGCCCAGGTGCCTATCAGTTTGCGCGGCCTGTACCCGGCGCCCTATGCCTTGCCTGTGCCGCCGGCGGGGCATTTGAGCGTAGCCTGCGTCGACGGGCATCTGCTGCTGCGCCAGAGCCTGCACCAGAGCGCCTTGCATCCCCTGGGGCCACAGGCCCTGGCGGAACTGGTGCAGGCTGGCGCGCAGTTGCATCAGGTCGATGAACACACGCCCGCGCGCTGGCAGGGTGTGGTCCCCGCCTGGGGCTTGCATGGCCACCTCAAGCGCGCCAGCAGCGGTGGCTGGGGCCGGGCGCTGGGGCTCAGTGCCCTGGCGGTGGCGGTCTGGACCCTGGGCCTGAACCTGTATGCCGCGCGCCAGGTGGACGAAGGGCAACAGCTCAAGGCGCGGATGATTGCCCAGGTCAAGCAGGCCTTCCCGCACTTGCCAGTGATCCTCAATCCGCTGCAACAGGCCCGGCAGCAACTGGCCGCCGGTCAAGGCGCCACCGCCGATCCCGGCCAGCGTTTCAGCAGCCTGTTGCAACTGGCGGGCAACCACCTGCCGTTTATGGTCGGCAGCGTCCAGGCGTTGGCATTTGATCAAGGCCGGTTGCACCTGGAGCTGTTGCCCGACAGTCGCAGCCCGGCCGCCCCAGGGGAGTGGCAGGCGGCGTTGACCGAGGCGGGTTTCGCTGCCACCCGCGATGAGCACGGCTGGACCCTCGGGCCGCTCGACAACACGGGAGGCGCCGATGAGTAAGTTCGGCTATCCGTACCTGCGCGGCCAGCTCCAGGGATTCTGGAGCGGCCTGGCCCTGCGCGAAAAGCGCCTGCTGGGCGGCAGCGGGGCGGTACTGGCGGGCTTTTTGGTGTGGTTGCTGCTGATTGAGCCGCCCTTGCAGCAGATTGATTTCTGGCAGGCCGAAACCCCCAAGCTGCGCACCCAGGCCGCCACCTTGCAGGTGCTGCTGCAGGGCGCCAGTGCCGGTGCGCGCGCCGGGCAAGACCTGGAAGGCGCGCTGCGCCAGGCGCTCGACGCTGCCGGACTTAAAGACCGCTATCAGTTGCAGGGCGTGGCGCCTGCCGGTTGGCGCCTGACTTTTACCGACGCGCCGGCGGATGCGCTGGTCGGTTGGCTGCTCGCCAGCCCGCGCGCATTTTCCCTGGAGGTGTCCCACGCGCGCTTGCAGCGTGTGGGCGATACCCCAGAAAACCCGGCCGGCAGCGTGTCCGGGACCGTTCGCATGGATCAGGCGCCTGGCGCTAAGGAAGCTTCATGAAGTGGTCACTTCCCCGTTCAGCGCCGTTTCGCCAGGTGGCGCCGCTGCTGTTGCTGGCGCTCAGTGCCTGCAGCCACACCCCGGCGCCCACACCTGCGCCCTTGCTGGTGGACAGCGAACTCGGCCAGCCCCTGGCCGACACCCGGCGCAATGGCGTGCCCTTGCCCGATCGCCAGCGCGAAATCAGCCCCCAGCCGCGGGTCCAGCACCCGCTGAGCAACCGCGCCCGTGGCCCGGTCGCCGCGCCGGCCAAGGTGCGCAACCCGCTGGGTGACCAGCCGGTGCAATTGAATTTCGTCGACGCCGAGATCCAGGCGGTGGTACGCGCCTTGTCCCGCGCCACCGGCCAGCAGTTCCTGGTAGACCCCCGGGTCAAGGGCAACCTGACCCTGGTCAGCGAAGGCCAGGTCCCGGCGCACCAGGCCTACGACATGCTGCTGGCGGCGCTGCGCATGCAGGGCTTCAGTGTGGTGGACGTGGGGGGCGTGGCCCAGGTGGTCCCGGAAGCCGACGCCAAACTGCTGGGCGGGCCGATCTACAACGCCGCCAGCCCCAGTGGCAATGGCATGCAGACCCGCACCTTCCGCCTGCAATACGAAAACGCGGTGAACCTGATCCCGGTGTTGCGCCCCATTGTTTCGCCGAACAACCCGATCAACGCCTACCCCGGCAACAACAGCATCGTCATCACCGACTACGCGGAAAACCTCGCACGGGTAGGGCAAATCATCGCCGGCATCGACACCCCAAGCGCCATCGACACCGACGTGGTGCCGGTGCAAAACGGCATCGCCGTGGATATCGCGGCAATGGTCGCCGAGTTGCTGGAAACCCAGGGCAACGACCAGACCCAGAAGATCTCCGTGATCGGCGACCCGCGTTCCAACTCGATCATCATCCGTGCCGGCAGCCCGGAGCGCACGGAGCTGGCGCGCAACCTGATCTACAAGCTCGACAATGCCCAGAGCAACCCCAGCAACATGCACGTGGTGTACCTGCGCAACGCCCAGGCCGGCAAGCTGGCCCAATCCCTGCGCGGCATGCTGACCGGTGAGAGCGAAAGTGGCGTCAGTGACGAGGCCCGCTCCAAGTTGAGTGCGATGGGCGGCGCGGGTAGCACCAGCCAGGGCAGCACCCAGAACAGCAGCGGCACGCCGACCGCCAGCGCGGCGCCATCCAGCGGTTATGCCAAGGACAGCACCGGCGCAAGCACTGCCGGCAGTGAGCAGAACACCGCCTTCAGTGCCGGCGGTGTGACGATCCAGGCCGATGCGACCACCAACACCCTGCTGATATCCGCCCCGGATCCGCTGTACCGCAACCTGCGCGAAGTCATCGACATGCTCGACCAGCGCCGCGCCCAGGTGGTGATCGAAAGCCTGATCGTCGAAGTCAACGAAGACGATGCCAGCGAATTCGGCGTGCAGTGGCAGGCCGGCAACCTGGGGGGCAAGGGTGGTTTTGGCGGGGTCAACCTGGGCGGCAGCGGGATCAACGGCACCCCCACCAGCAAGACCAGCATCGACGTGCTGCCCAAGGGCCTGAACATCGGCCTGGTGGACGGCACCGTGGATATTCCAGGGATCGGCCGGGTGCTGGACCTCAAAGTCCTGGCGCGGGCGTTGAAGAGCAAGGGCGGGACCAATGTGTTATCCACGCCGAACCTGCTGACCCTGGACAATGAGGCGGCGAGTATCTTCGTCGGCCAGACCATTCCCTTCATCACCGGCAGCTACGTGACCGGCGGGGGCGGCACCAGCAATAACCCGTTCCAGACCGTGCAGCGTGAGGAAGTGGGGCTCAAGTTGAACGTACGGCCACAGATTTCCGAGGGCGGTACGGTGAAGCTGGATATCTACCAGGAAGTCAGCAGCGTCGATACCCGGGCGTCGGGGGATGCGCGCACGGTGACCAACAAGCGCGCGATTGATACCAGCATCTTGCTGGATGACGGGCAGATCATGGTGCTGGGCGGGCTGTTGCAGGATGGCTATACCCAGAGCAACGACGCAGTGCCGTGGCTATCAGACATCCCGGGATTGGGCGCGCTGTTTCGCAACGAGTCGCGCAGTGTGAACAAGACCAACCTGATGGTGTTCCTGCGCCCCTACATCATTCGCGACAGCGGCGCGGGGCGCAGCATTACGCGCAATCGCTACGACTTTATGCGCCGCGCCCAGGGTGGCTTGCAGCCGCAGCACAGCTGGGCACTGCCGGATGTGCAGGCGCCGCAGTTGCCGGCGGTGGAGAAGGCGATGCCGGGGAGTACACGCCCGTGAGTCGCACCCATTCCCCCTGTGGGGCTCGACAGCTTCCACAGGGGGATGCGGTCGCCTCGAGAATCGGGCTGCCGAGCATGGGCGCAGCCCTGGCTTACTGTGCGCTGAGCCGCCGCAAGGGCGGGTCCCTATGAGCCTGCTCCCCTACGCCTGGGCCAAATCCCAACGCATCCTCTTGCAGCCCACCCCCGAAGGCCCACGCCTGACCATCTGCCCCTCGACCCCCGGCTGGTCGATCAGCGAGGTCCACCGGCAATTCGGCGAGGCCGCCATCGAGCAGGTGCGCGACGATGAGCTCGACGGCCTGCTGGCCAGTGCCTACGCCGATACCGGCAGCGCCGCCGCCGTGGTCGGCGCCGCCGAAAACGAAGTCGACCTCGACCGCCTGATGCAGGACATCCCGGAAATCACCGACCTGCTCGACACCCAGGACGGCGCCCCGGTGATTCGCATGATCAACGCCTTGCTGACCCAGGCCGCCCGCGACGAGGCCAGTGACATCCATATCGAACCCTTCGAAACCCACTCCGTGGTGCGCTACCGCGTCGACGGCACCCTGCGCGATGTGGTGTCGCCGCGCAAAGCCCTGCATGGCGCGCTGGTGTCGCGGATCAAGATCATGGCCCAGCTCGATATCGCCGAAAAACGCCTGCCCCAGGATGGACGCATCGCCCTGCGGGTTGCCGGGCGGCCGATTGATATACGGGTGTCGACGGTGCCCACCGGCCATGGCGAACGGGTAGTGATGCGCCTGCTCGACAAACAGGCCGGGCGCCTGCAACTGGAAACCCTGGGCATGGACCCGCAGCTGTTGGCGCGTCTCGATGGCCTGATTCGCCAGCCCCACGGCATCGTGCTGGTCACCGGGCCCACTGGCAGCGGCAAGACCACCAGCCTCTACGCCGCCCTGGCGCGGCTGGATGCCAGCACGAGCAATATCCTCACCGTGGAAGACCCGGTGGAATACGACCTGCCGGGGATCAGCCAGATCCAGGTCAACGCCAAGATCGACATGACCTTCGCCCTGGCCCTGCGTGCGATCCTGCGCCAGGACCCGGACATCATCATGATCGGCGAAATCCGCGACCTGGAGACCGCGCAGATCGCCGTGCAGGCTTCCCTCACCGGGCACCTGGTGCTGGCCACGTTGCACACCAATGACGCGGTGTCGGCGGTCAATCGCCTGATCGACATGGGGGTCGAGCCGTTCCTGCTGGCCTCGTCGCTGCTCGGTGTATTGGCCCAGCGCCTGGTGCGCCGCCTGTGCCCGCACTGCAAACAGCCTGACCCGGCGGCCCCCGGCACCTGGCGCCCGGTGGGGTGTGGCCAGTGCAACCAGGTCGGGTACAGCGGCCGCACCGGCATCCATGAATTGTTCTGCGTCGATGACGCGGTGCGCGGCCTGATCCACCAGGGGGCCGGCGAGCAGGAGATACGCGTCGCCGCGCGCCACGCCGGGATGTTCAGCATGCGTGAGGATGGCGAGCGTTGGGTGCGCAGCGGTGCCACTGCGCCGGAAGAAATCTTGCGTGTAACACGGGACGCCTGATGAATCGCTATCGCTACGAAGCCGCCGATGCCAGCGGCAAACTGGAAGCCGGGCACCTCGAGGCCGAGAGCCAGGGCGCGGCCTTTGCCAGCCTGCGCAGTCGTGGCCTGACCGCGTTGCTGGTGCAGCTCGAAGGCAACGCCAACGTGGCAGACAACAGCCTGTTCAGCGCCAAACTGTCGGACAACGACCTGGCCTGGGCCACCCGCCAACTGGCCAGCCTGCTCGGTGCCAGCCTGCCCCTGGAAGCGGCACTGAGTGCCACGGTGGAGCAGGCGGAAAAAAAGCATATCGCCCAGACCCTCAGCGCAGTGCGCGCCGATGTGCGTAGCGGCATGCGCCTGGCCGATGCATTGGCCGCGCGGCCACGGGACTTCCCGTCGATCTACCGGGCGTTGATTGCGGCGGGGGAGGAGTCCGGCGACCTGGCCCAGGTCATGGAGCGCCTGGCCGACTACATCGAAGAGCGCAACAACCTGCGGGGCAAGATTCTCACGGCCTTTATCTATCCAGGGGTGGTGGGGTTGGTATCCATCGGCATTGTGATTTTCCTCCTGAGCTACGTGGTGCCGCAGGTGGTCAGCGCCTTTTCCCAGGCGCGCCAGGACCTGCCGGGGCTGACCCTGGCAATGCTCAATGCCAGTGACTTTATCCGCGCCTGGGGCTGGCTGTGTTTTACCGGCCTGGTCGCGGGCTTCTGGAGTTGGCGCCTGTACCTGCGCAACCCCGTGGCGCGCTTGAACTGGCACAGCCGGGTCTTGCGCCTGCCGCTGCTCGGGCGGTTTGTGCTGGGGCTCAACACCGCGCGTTTCGCCTCGACCCTGGCCATCCTCGGCGGTGCCGGCGTGCCCTTGCTGCGCGCCCTGGAAGCGGCGCGCCAGACCCTGTCCAACGACCGCCTGAGCCAGTGTGTCAGCGATGCCACGGCCAAGGTTCGCGAAGGGGTTAACCTGGCGCCGGCCCTGGCGGTGGAAAAGGTCTTCCCGCCGGTGCTGATCCACCTGATCGCCAGCGGCGAAAAAACCGGCGCCCTGCCGCCGATGCTGGAGCGGGCGGCGCAGACCCTGTCGCGGGATATCGAACGGCGGGCCATGGGCATGACTGCATTGCTGGAGCCGTTGATGATCGTGGTGATGGGCGCGGTGGTGCTGGTGATCGTGATGGCGGTGCTGTTGCCGATCATCGAGATCAACCAATTGGTTACCTGACCTGTGAAGATTGCGCCGGTGCAAATGTGGGAGCTGGCAAGCCACACACCCATTTGGATCGGTGGTGACTGGCTGCAAGTCAATTACCTGACCCGCCCATCACCCAGCCTCGGGTTCGTCATTGCGTCATCTTTGCCCCCCCTGCGCACGGCCCGCCCGCCATCGTCGAAACACTCCCTGAAACCTCGCTGTCACCCACCCCGATAAAAGCCACAATCATTGCCAAAACACCCGAGAATCTTTTTAAAAATCAAGCTGTTCCTCCCGAGGTTTTTTCCCTTATCTGTCATCGGAAACTGCGACCTTCGTGTCCATGGCCTCGCCCCGCAAGCCCGCTGGATCACGGCGTGTGAACCGAGTGCCATGGCGTCATGCAAGAGCCATCTACCTCAACGTATGAATACGACGAAAGGAGCTTCTTCATGTTTAAGCGCAACGTTCTCGCGGTATCCATGACCCTCGCGGCCCTATGCTCGGCCCAGGCTGCATTCGCTGATGTCAACGGCGGTGGCGCAACCCTGCCACAGCCGCTGTACCAGACGCCTGGCGTACTGACTGCCGGTTTCGCCGCCTACATTGGTGTCGGCAGCGGCAACGGCAAGGCCGCGTTCCTGGAAAACAAATACGACAAGCTCGTACCCGGCGTGACCACCAAGAACGTGCACTGGGCCGGCAGCGACTCCAAGCTCAACGCCACTGAATTGTCCACCTATGCCTCTGCCAAGCAGCCAGGCTGGGGCAAGCTGATCCAGGTGCCGTCGGTGGCCACTTCGGTGGCCATTCCTTTCCGCAAGAGCGGTGCCAATGCGGTTGACCTGAGCGTCAACGAGCTGTGCGGTGTGTTCTCCGG
This sequence comes from Pseudomonas sp. WS 5412, assembly GCF_012985615.1. NCBI lineage: Bacteria > Pseudomonadati > Pseudomonadota > Gammaproteobacteria > Pseudomonadales > Pseudomonadaceae > Pseudomonas > Pseudomonas sp. WS 5412. Next base: position 13,558 of record NZ_JAARMB010000033.1, on the reverse strand, counting down.
GCGTATCAACAACTGGAGCCAGATCACCGGCGCTGGCCGTAGCGGTGCAATCACCGTGGTTTACCGCAGCGAAAGCAGCGGCACCACCGAACTGTTCACGCGCTTCCTGAACGCCAAGTGCGCTGAAACCGGCAGCTTCGCCGTTACCACCACCTTTGCCAACAGTTACAGCGGTGGCCTGCCGGCCGGTGCCGTTGCGGCTACCGGCAGCCAGGGCGTGATGAATGCCTTGAACGATACGACTGTCGCCGAAGGCCGTATCACCTACATGAGCCCTGACTACGCCGCCACCACCCTGGAAGGCCTGGACGACGCGACCAAGGTCGCTCGCGTCGGCAAGGACGTGGCAAGCAACACCGAAGGTGTATCACCTGCTCCAGACAACGTTTCTGCGGCGATTGATGGCGTTTCGGTGCCCGCCGTGGCTGACCGTGGCAACCCGGACAAGTGGGTGCCTGTGTTCGGTAAAAACGGCGTGGCCGGTGTGGTGCCTTACCCAACGTCGGGCTACCCGATCCTGGGCTTCACCAACCTGATCTTCAGCCAGTGCTATATCAACGGCACCCAGTCCAACCAGGTCCGTGACTTCTTTGCCCAGCACTACGGCGAGACCGTGAACAACGATGACGCCATCCGCGCCAACCGTTTCGTGCCGCTGCCTGACTCCTGGAAAAGCGCGATCCGCAGCAGCTTCCTGACCGCCAGCAACCCGCTGAGCATCGGTAAGACCGACGTCTGCAACGGTATCGGTCGTCCGCTGTAACGCCCGCGCTCCTCGACCTGCAACCCCTGATCAGCAACGGCCTGTGCCGTTGCTGATTTTTTATTGGCTCACCCCGTAGCCGCTGCCGAGCCCAGATGAATTTTCCATGACAGAAGTTCAGTCCTGCTCCTCGCCAACCGCCTACCTCCCATACGTGATGTGCATCTCCACACAGAAGGATGATTCCAGATGGTCCGCTGCAAACCACCGGTAAACCTGAATGCCCGCGGCCCGAGCGGCCAGACTGTCTTGCGCCTCAAGCCGCTGGCCCATGCCATTGCCTTGTTGCTGGTGGCGGGCAGTGCCCAGGGGGCCACGGCGTTCAGTTCCGGCTGGTTTGCCGCCAAGGGCGCGTCCCAGGCAGCCACGGCGGCGCGGCCGGGGGCGCAGGTACCGGGGATGCCGCCGCCGTTGTCCCAGCAGGCGCGGGTCAACCAGCAGATGCAGCGCTCACTGAGCACCCTCAACAACAGCGTAGCGGCGATTGCCGCCCAGCAGGCTGCCCAGGCGGCCGGGCGCCAGGCCGCGTTGGGCCAGGTCTCGACGATTCCCGACGGCTTGGGCAGGGGCGGTTTACAGGTCGATAACAGCCTGACCCAAGGCTGGATCAACGCCAAGGGCCCGACCCAAAGCCAGGCCGGTGGCCAGACCACGGTGAGCATCGAACAGACCGCCGACAAGGCCATCCTCAACTGGGAAACCTTTAACGTCGGGCGCAACACCACCGTCGACTTCCAGCAGCAGTCCAACTGGGCCTTGCTCAACCGCGTCAATGACCCCAACGCGCGCCCCAGTGAAATCCAGGGCCAGATCAAGGGCGCTGGCACCGTGATGATCATCAACCGCAATGGCGTGGTGTTCAGCGGTAGCAGCCAGGTCAACGTGCGCAACCTGGTGGCGGCGGCGGCGGCGATCACCGACGAGCAATTCACCCAGCGCGGGATCTACTTCGACGCCACTGGCACCCAGCCAACGTTCACCGATGCCGCGGGCAAGGTCCAGGTGCAGCGGGGGGCGCTGATCCAGACCCATGACGCGGCGACGTCCACCGATGCCGGTGGCTACGCCTTGCTGTTGGGTACGGAAGTGGAAAACGCCGGCACCCTCATCACCGCCAAAGGCCAGACGACCCTGGCCGCCGGCGACAGTTTTTATATCCGCAAGGGCGTGGGTACCGCCGGCAATGCCCGTTCCACCACACGCGGCAATGAAGTCGCCAGCAGCCTCAAGGCCGGCAGCAGCGCGGGCAGCGTGACCAACAGCGGGCTGATCATGGCCGCTACCGGCGACATCACCCTGACCGGGCACACCGTGCAGCAAAACGGCGTAGCCCTGGCCAGCACGTCGGTGGACACCCGTGGCACCCTTCACTTACTCAACTCGGCCAGCGACACCACCGGCAGCGTCAGCCTGGGCGAAGGCAGCACCACTGCGATCCTGCTCGACAGCAGCGGCACCACCGCGCTCAACAACCAGCGCGAAAATGGCCTGGTCAATCTCGACGGCCTGGTGAACCCCCAGGCCAGCGGGCAGTTCAATAACCTGGGCAGGGTGGCCGACCGTACCGATCAGTCGCGCATCGAGATCGTCAGCGGCGGCACCGTGGACTTCCAGAAAGGCTCGATAACCCTCGCCACCGGTGGCCAGGTCGCGGTCAGCGCCGGCCAGCGCAGCCTGGTGCGCGAGGGGGCGATGATCGACGTGTCTGGCGCCATCGGCGTCAAGGTGGCGATGCAAGCCAACAACATCAAGATCAACGTGCAGGGCAACGAGCAGCGCGATGCGCCGGTCAACCGCGATGGCGGGCAATTGATCAACAACGATGTGTGGGTCGATCTGCGCGAATTGGTGTTTGTGCCGGCGGGTACCAATGGCTACGCGACGGACCGCTGGTACACCGCCGGCGGCCTGCTGGAAGTCGGTGGCTATCTGGGCACGCAAGGGCACTCGGTGGGCGAGTGGATGGCCCAGGGCGGTACCGTGACGTTCACGGGGGATGATGTGGTAACCCAACAGGGTGCGCAGATCAATCTGTCGGGCGGCACCGTGGATGTGCAGGGCGGTTATGTCCAGCAAACCTGGCTCAAGGGCCCGGACGGGCGCTTGTATGAGCTGTCGAAGGCACCGGGCGATATTCTCTACACTGGGCTTTACAAAGGCTTTGCAGACACCAGCGAACGCTGGGGCCGTACCGATCTGTACTACAACCCGCTGATCGCCCCCCAGCGACGTTTCGAGGCCGGTTATACCGTGGGCCGCGATGCCGGCAAGTTGGTGATCGGTACCGGCAATGCGGTGCTTGAAGGGCAACTGATCAGTGATGTGTTCCAGGGCGAGCGCCAGACCCAGGCGCCGAACATCAACCTCGACGGTTACCAGCAGTCGCAGAAGGCCCAGGCCCAGCGTGCGCAACTGATCATTGGCCAGTACACGCCGATCTTCAACAAAAGCACCGGCACCCTGCGTTACGCCCTGACGCCGGGTATGGAGAAAGTGCTGATCGAAGGCGGCACACAAAAAATCGCCGCCGGCCTCGACCTGGGCACCGCGCTGCCGGCCGGTCGCCAGGGCTCGCTGGTGCTCGACAGCGAGCAACTCAACGGCTTCCGGTTGGGGGCGATCAAGGTCGGCGCCAAGCAGCAGATTACGGTCAATGGTGGGTTGTCGGTGGCCGACGGTGGCGATATCACCCTGTACGGGCCCCAGGTGGCGGTCAACGCCAATCTGACCGCCCACGGTGGCAGCCTCCACGCCGGCAACGTGCTCAGTCAGGTCAACCTCAATCGGCAGAATGCCGTTGAAGAGGTGATTCTGGCGGGCAGCGGGCACGTCGCGGTGGCCGCCGGGGTGGTGCTGGATGCGTCCGGGCGTTGGAACAACCTGGCCCTGCAGCCGTCGCTCACCGAGGGTGTGGCTTACGCCAATGGCGGCAAGGTGGCGCTGCGTGGCACCGGCGATGTGAGCCTGGGGGCACAGAGCCTGGTGCAGGTGTCTTCGGGCGCTACGGTCGGCCAGGATGGCAAGGTCAGCGGTGGCAAGGGCGGCAGCGTGACGTTGCGCGCGCAGGGCGCTCTGGTGTTGGGCGGTGAGATTCGCGGTTATGGCGTCAGCGGTGGCGGCACCCTGGCGTTGCAGTCGCGCCAGGTATTGATCGGCGATGCAGGCAGCCCGGACGCGGGCACCCTGCACCTGGCGGGGGACTTTTTCAAGAAAGGGTTCTCGGCGTATGACATCACCGGCAACGAAGGGTTGATTGTTGCTGACGGCACCCAGGTCGGGGTCGAGGTGCCGGTGTACCGGGTTGGCGAGCAGGTGCAGACGCTGCCGAGTGGCACTGATCCGGCGAGCCTGATGCAGGTGTGGACGCCTGAGTTGTATCAGCAGGACGCGCTCAAGAGCGTGCTGAGCCAGCGTCGCGGTGCCAGTTTGAGCCTCACGGCCGGGCACCTCGACTCCAGCGCTGCGCAATTGGCCAGCACCGCGCTGAGCGTCGGCCAGGGCGCGGTTATCACGGTCGATCCGGGCCAGGCCATCAATTTGCGCAGCGTCGGCCAGTTGACCGTCAACGGTACGCTCAACGCCTGGGGCGGTAGCGTCAGCCTGGGCGGGCTGAATGTGGCCAGTTCCGAGGCGGTGAATGCCGCAGGTCATGGGCGTTCGATCTGGGTCGGCGAGCAGGCGCTGATCGACGTGGCGGCGCGGGCGGTGAGCGCCGTGGACAATCGTGGCCGCCACTATGGCCTGGTGCGCAACGGCGGCAATATCAGCCTCGGTGGCACGATCAACCTCGCCACCGGCATTGCCCAGGCCAGTGATGTGTTTGTGGTGGTGCGTGACGGTGCGCGCCTGGAGGCGTCCGGGGCCCAGGCGGACCTGGACCTGCCGGGCCAGGGCCGGGTACCGGTGGCCAGCAATGGCGGCAGTATCAGCCTTGCCTCCAACAATGGCCTGTACCTGGACGGGCGCTTTGTGGCCCGGGCCGGTGGTGCCGGGGCGTCGGGCGGTAGCCTGGCCGTGGCCCTGGAAAGCCCTTACTACCTCAAGAGCGCGGTCAGCGACCGCGTGCTCAAGGCGCGGGAACTGTTACTCAGCCAGACCCACCAGCCCAGCACGCTGGCGGGCACTGCCGAGGCCGCGGCCGCGGAACTGGAGTACGGGCATGCTCGCCTGGGCGTGGACCAGGTCAGCGCCGGCGGGTTCGACAACCTGGCCTTGCTGAGCAATGGCCTGCTGAGTGTTGACGGTGATCTGTCGCTGCACATGGGCCAGAGCCTGCGTCTGTACAGTGGCGCTCTGGGGCTGAGTGAGCAGGCTGCGCAGAATGCCCGGGTCAATCTGTCGGCACCGCACCTGCTGTTGGCGGGCATCCTTGCGCCCTTGGAGGCCAAGGACCAATACCTGCATCCGGTGTTGACCAGCGCCATGTCGCAACACGCCAGCCAGGCGCAGTTCACTGCCAGTGCCAATCTGCTGGAGGTGCGCGGCAATGTGTTGTTCGGCAACAAGAGCAACCTGACCCAGGCCGACAACAGCCAGTTGAGCGTCGACCGCCGTGGTTTCGATGACGTGCAGCTGAGCAGCCAGGGCGACCTGCGTTTTCTCGCGGGGGCCAGCGCCGATGCGGTCGCCCAGGGGATCAGTACCCAAATCATGACCCGGGGCGACATGACCCTGCAGGCCGCGCAGTTGTACCCGGCCACCGAAGTCGGCGCGCGGGTGCTGGCCGGTTACCTGGATGGGGTTGACGGCTACGACCCGACGCGCACCCTGACCATCGCCCGTGCCGGCAACGAGACGGGCGCGGTGCCTTACTCGGCCTTCGGTCGCCTGCAACTGGGCGGCCCGAGCATCAGGCAGGGCGGGGTGGTGCGTGCGCCCCTGGGGTTGATCGAGGTCGGCATCCTGGGCACCCACAAGGTCGAACTGCTGCCCGGCAGCCTGACTTCGGTGAGCGGCAAGGGCCTGGTGCTGCCCTACGGCGGCACGGTGGATGGCCAGGTCTACCAGTACAACGGCAAGACCGTGTCGTTCCTCGGCCAGGGGGCGATTGCCAACCTCAATGGCGATCTCAACGTGGGGGTAATCCTCGGTGGGCAATCGGTGGCGGTGCTGCCAGAGGCCACGCTGGACCTGTCCGGCGGCGGCGAACTGCTCGGTGCCGGGTTTATTTCCGGCCGTGGCGGCTCCACCGATGCGCGCTATAACCCACTGATGCAGGTCGGCACCCACGGCGGCTTTGTCCTGCCGGGCCTGGGCAGTAACCCGGTGTACGCCATCGTGCCCGGCGCGCAACCGGGTTATGCCCCGGTGGCCCCGGAGGGGGGCGCAGTCGATCCGTTGCTCGGCCAGCAAATCACCCTGGACGCTGGCGTCCCGGGGCTGGCCGCAGGCACCTATACCCTGATGCCCTCCACCTATGCGCTGATGCCGGGGGCGTTCCGTGTCGAAATCAACGGCCTCGCGGGGCGCGGCACCGAAGAGGTGCCACAGGCGCTGCGCAATGGCTCCTGGTCGGCTGCCGGGCGCTTGTCCATCGTCAACACCGGGATCAGTAACCGGGTCGCCAGCCAGGTAATCCTGACCTCGGCCGACACCCTGCGCCGCTACTCCCAGTACAACGAAACCGGCTATGCGCAGTTCGCCGTGGCTGATGCGGCCAAGCTCGGCGTGCCACGGGCGTTGCTGCCGGTGGATGCCAAGACCCTGAAACTGGCGTTGCACCCCGGTGGTGGGGCGAACGCCTTTTCGTTCGCCGGTATCGGCCGCTTTGAGGCGGCCACCGACGGTTTTGCCGGCACTGTTGCAGTGATGAACATGGGAACCGGCGGGATCGAAATAATGGCGCCAGGCAAGGCCGCCACGGAGGGGTTCGAGGGTGTCAGCGTGGGGGCGGCCAGCCTCAATGCGCTGGGCGCGGCACGCCTGATGATTGGCGGGATGACCCAGGTTTCGTATGGCCAGAGCGGCAACTACATCAACGTGGTCGGTGCCAACAGTAGCTCTATTACCTTGCGTGAAGGGGCGAGCCTGGCCGCACCGGAAGTGTTCCTGGTGAGCTCCACCGGCGAGATCGTCATGGAGCAGGGCGCCTCGATCAATACCCTTGGCCGGGGCAAGGCCAGTTATGACGCACGGGACGGTTTCGTCTACCAGGTGGCGAATATGCTGGCGGTCTCCAACGGTTTGCTCAACGTGGTCAACGCCTTGCAAGCCGGTGGCGCAGCCAGTGGCGGGATCAATCTGGGGGCGTGCAACAGCGCGCCCTGTAGCGGCCAGACTGCCCTGTATTCCGAGGGCAGTATCGTCGCCCTGACCGACAAGACGTTGCAGATGGGGGATGAGGTGCGCTACGGCACCCGTCACCTCAACCTGGGGCTGGCGAGCATTAACGTCGGCAGCCCTGAAGCCCTGGCTGCGGCCGCCGCCGGCAATCGCCTGCCGGCCGGCATGACCCTGACCCAGCAGGTGCTGGACCGCTTGTTGCGTGGTGACACGCAGTTCGGCGCGCCGGCCCTGGAAACCCTGCAACTCTCGGCCCGCGACAGCTTCAACTTCTATGGCTCCAGTGCCCTCGACACCTATGACGCGGTGACCGGCAAGTCGTTGCTCAGCCGCCTAATGCTGTCTGCCCCGGCGATCTACGGCGCCGGCAGCGCCAGTGATGTGGCGAGCATCCACACTGCCAACCTGATCTGGCTCGGCGCTGAAACGCCGGCCGTTGCCGCCATCGACGGCGGCGCTGGCAGCGGTAATGGGCGCCTGGATATCCAGGCCGAACGCATCGAATTCGGCTATGGCGACTTTGCCCAGCCGAGCACGACCAAGCGCTTCGATCGCCTGGCGCTGGGGTTTGCCCACGTCAACCTCAGTGCCAGCGAGCGCATCACCGCCAACCACAAGGGCAGCCTGTCGGTCTATCAGCGCCAGGGGGCCTATGATCCGCTCAAGGGTTTTGCCTATACCGGCGGCGACTTGAGCATTCTCACGCCACTGCTGACCGGCGAGGCGGGCTCGGTAAATCGCATCACCGCCGGCGGCACCCTGGATATCGGCGCCTCGGCGGGGGCCCGGGGCAAGGTCGAGGGCCTGGGCGGCGAGCTGTCGCTGCAGGGCGACAGCATTCGCCTGGCCAGCGCGGTGGTGCTGCCCAGCGGCAAGGTCACCCTCGACGCCCGTGGCGACGTGGTGTTGACCGATGACGCACTGATTGATGTGGCCGGTCGCGCCATCATCTTCAACGACCTGACTAAATATGGCGCGGGGGGTGAGGTATCGCTGCAAAGCCGCGAAGGCAATGTGCTGCAGGCCACCGGCTCAACCATCGACCTGTCGGCGCAGCACAACCAGGCGGGCAAGCTGCGGGCCGTGGCCGTGGGTGACGCAGGCGGTGTGGTTGACCTGGCAGGCAAGCTTCTGGCAGGCAGCAGCGGTTTTTACGATGCCGGCGGTACCCGAGTGCCGTACCTGGCCGGTGCGGTTGAAATCCAGGCCCAGCGCCTGGGCACCAGCGGCATCCTGGACGAACAGTTTGCCGCCCTCAACCAACGGCTCAACCAGGGCCAGGTGTTTGGGGCGCGCAGCTTCCAGCTCAAGCAGGGCGACCTGAGCATCGGCAATGAGGTCAAGGCCAACAGCGTCAGTGTCTCGCTGGACAACGGCAGCCTGCGCGTCACCGGGCGGGTGGATGCCAGTGGCGAGCGGGTGGGCAGCATCAACCTGACGGCCAAGACCGGCCTGACCCTGGACGGCAGCGCCGTGCTCGATGCCCATGGCAGCCAGTTGCGGGTGGACAGCCATGGCCAGATCATCGACGCGCCGAACCGCGCCATGGTGGTGCTGGGTTCGGGCCAGGGCCAGTTGACCCTGGCCGATGGCGCGCGCATCGACCTGCGTCACGGGACCGATGGGGGCGTGGGCCATGACGGTCGCAGCCGTGGCACCCTGGAGCTCAATGCTCCGCGCCTGAACAGTGATGACATTGCCATTGATGCCCGTGGCCGCCTGGATATCCAGGGCGCGCGCTCGATTGCCCTCAACGGCATGATCAGCTACGACGATGCGCCGACCAAGACCGATGCCACGGCCAGTGGGCGTCCGTACCAGGTGATCGACCAGAAGTACCTGGACAAAAAACATGAGCTGAGCGTGCTGTTTATCAACGCAGCCCTCAACAACCACGACCTACTGAATAACAAGCTCGCGGGCCTGAATAACGCCACGTACGCCGATGCCTTGCATCTGCGGCCGGGGGTGGAGATTGTCAGCAAGACGCCCCAGGGTGACCTGGTGGTGCAGGGCGACCTGGACCTGTCCGGTTATCGCTACGCCAGCCTCAACCCACATACCCAGAAAAACCCGGATGTGTATGGCTCCGGCGAAGTCGGCCGCCTGACCCTGCGTGCTGGCGGCGACTTGAATATCTACGGCAGCATCAACGACGGCTTTGCACCGCCACCGCCGAGCGACGATGACAACGGCTGGGTGCTGCTCCCCGGGATCAATTACACCGGCGGCACCCAAGTGGTGCCGGGCACGGGCGTGACCCTGGCCGACGGCACCAAGTTTCCGGCGGGTGCGATCCTCAACTTCGATGTGTCGATCAAGGCCCTGAGCCTGGCGAACGGCACGCGGTTGCCGGTGCCGGTGACCCTCAGCCAGCCCCTGGTACTGCCTGCCGGTACGGTGCTGGCGGCGGCGATACTCGACGGCTCGGGCACACAGCTGTTCGCGGCGGGGACGCTGCTGAGCCAGAGCCAGACCCTGGCGGCCGGCACGGTCCTGGGGGCCGGTACCCTGTTGACCAGCAACACCAGTGTCAGGGCGATGATCTGGCCCAAGGGCGTGCCATTGCCCGGACGCCTGGGCAGCACCGCGTTCGTGACCCTCAATGGCAGCAAGGCACTGCCCCGTGGCGCCTTGTTGCCGGCCGGCACCGATGTGAAGTTGGCGGGCAATGCGAAGTCGGTGAAATTGCGGGTCGAGGAGGCCGGCCGCCAGGGCAAGAACTGGGGCGTTGCGCCGATGCTGACGGAAGGCTCCCAGGCGTGGGCGATCCGCCTGGTGGCCGGGGCTGACACCCAGGCGGTCGACAGTAGCAGGCTGCAAGTTTCTCCAGTGACCGGCAACCTGCGTCTGGCCGACAGCCATTACGGCATGTTCGCCCAGGGCGTGCTGGTCTGGACCGAGCAGGGTTCCATCGACAATTACGGCGACACCAGCATGGTCGGCAAGCCCGTGAGCCCTGGCAACCTTGGAACCTGCACGGACTACCCCGGTTCCTGTGAGTCGGGCGGCGATGCCTACAGCCTGGTGGCCGGGGGCAGTAGCCGTTTCAGTGTGGTCCGCACCGGCGCCGCCGACCTGGACCTGCTGGCCGCTGGCAATCTGAGCATGGAATCGCTGTACGGGGTCTACACCGCTGGCAGTTCTTCCACGGGCACCTCGGCCAACGACCCCTACAACCTGCCACGGGCGCTTGGCGAAAACGCCAAGGTGCTGGGCAATAGCGTGGGTGGCAACGAGAAACTGGTCAATGGCAGCGCAGACAGTGTGTACCGCGCCTGGTATCCGGAGGCGGGCGGCAACCTGTCGTTGAAAGTGGGTGGGAACCTGACCGGTAACATCACCAGCCCGTCACTCAGTGCCTCGGGGCGTCCGGTCCGCAACGATCGCGGCCAGGATTCGGCGAATGTCGGCAACTGGTTATGGCGCCAGGGCAATGGTTTGAGTGGCTCGGCGGCACAAGCGACGGCCTGGTGGATCAATTTTGGTACCTACGCCAGCAACCTTGCCCTGGCGGGGGGCGCCGACCAGATGGTGGGCTTCACCGGCTTCGGTACGTTGGGCGGGGGCAACCTGAATGTCGACGTGGGCGGCGATGCCGGGATCATCCGGCCATTGGCTGCCGGTTATGTGCCCCAGGCGGTGAACTTGCGCAGCCAGGGGTTGGTGTTGGCGGTGGGCAGCACCGGGCGCGTGGCGGCTGACGGCAGCCTGCAACTGACCGGTGGTGGCGACTTGAGCCTGCGGGTCGGCGGTGCCGTGAATCCAGGTAGTCAGATTACCCAGGACCACCTCAATGGCACGCTGGTGAACCTGCGTGGGCACGTGCAACTGACCGGCGGCGCCCTGGGCAGCCTGACCTTGCGTTATGGCAGCCGGGTGATCGACCAGAGCCCCGGCGAAGTCCGCGCCTATGATCCACTGCGCGCCACGTCAGCCGCGGCGGCCGGTGGCTTGAGCCTGTTGCCCGGTGATGCCACCTTCAACCTGGCCACCCGTGGCGACCTGGTGCTGCAGGATGTGGCCGATCCAGGGCGCGTCGCGCAGACAAATGCCTTGGCCTACGTTAACGACGGGGTCAACGGCGTCGGGCAGAGCTGGTTCAGCCTGTGGACCCGCAACACGGCAGTGGACCTGTTTTCGGCCGGTGGCAACCTTACGCCGCTGACGCAAACGCTGGAGACGGATATGGCGGCGGTCTATCCCGCCACATTGCGTGCGGTGGCCGCCAGCGGCAGCCTGTATTACGGGCGTGCCGCGACCGCCAACCCTGGCGCGCTGCCACCGCTGGCGGCACTGGTGCTGGCGCCATCGGCCAACGGTCAATTGCAATTGCTGGCTGGGGATTCGATCTATGGCGGCGACCTCACCGTCAGCCGTTCCAGCGCCGCGCCGGACAGCATGGCGACGATCCTCAACCCGGCGTTCCTGGGCTTCGTCAACTCCCTGCCCATCGCGGGCAGCGGCAACCTTTCCGGCGATAGCAACATTGCGCGCCTGGGGCTTTCCCCGCTGTTCACCTTCGGTGCCAACACGGCCAGCACGTCGTGGGGCGATACCCTGGAACCTGCGCGTTTTTATGCGTTGAGCGGTGACCTGCTGGGCGTCAACAGTGGGCGTGCCCTGACCATCACCAGCGCTGGAGACCCGCGTGTGGGGCAAACGTTTTATGAGGGCGCAGGCCCGGTCTGGATGCGGGCGGGGCGTGACATCGTCAGCAGCGGCACGCGCCTGGGGGGCGCCAGCGGTGGCGAAGTGGATACCGGTGAATATGCCTTCGACGCCAACCTGTTCGTGCATAACGGCCTGACTGACATCTCCATTGTCAGTGCCGGGCGCGACATGCTCTACAGCAGCTTCAATGTCGCAGGGCCCGGCACCCTGGAGTTGACGGCAGGGCGCAACCTCCTTATGGAGGACAAGGTCAGCGTCAACAGCCTTGGCGCCGTGGCCGCAGGTGACAGCCGTCCCGGAGCGAGCATCGTCATGCTGGCGGGTGTTGGCCCCAACGGCCCGGACTACCGGCGCTTTGTCGAGACTTACCTGAATCCTGAGAACCAACTGCAGACGGGCGAGCCTTTGACGCTGCTGGGAGGCAAAGTCGCCAAGACCTACGAGCGCGAACTGGCCGGGTGGCTGGCCGAGCGCTTAGGGTTTGTCGGTGACAGTGAACAGGCCCGCGCCTACTACGCGGCGCTGCCGGCGCAGCAACAGCGGGTGTTTGCCCGTGAGGTGTACTTTGCCGAACTCAAGGCCGCCGGCCGCGAATACAACCAGGCTGGCGGCGTGCGCGAGGGCAGCTATGTGCGGGGGCGGGCGGCGATTGCCGGGTTGTTCCCGGACAAGGACGTGGCCGGCAATGCCATCGCCTACAAGGGCGATATCACCCTGTTCGGCGGTGCCGGGGTGCACACCAACTTCGGTGGCTCGATCCAGATGCTCACCCCGGGCGGTGGCCAGACATTCGGCATCGAGGGGGCGGCACCGCCGTCCACCGCCGGGGTCATTACCCAGGGCGCGGGGGATATCCAGCTGTATTCCCTGGACAGCATCCTGCTGGGCCAGAGCCGGATCATGACCACCTTTGGCGGCTCGATCATGGGCTGGTCCGCCGCAGGCGATATCAACGCCGGGCGGGGTTCCAAGACCACCGTGGTCTACACCCCGCCACGGCGTGTGTATGACAACTGGGGCAACGTCAGCCTGTCGCCGTCGGTGCCGAGTACTGGTGCGGGGATCGCCACGCTAAACCCGATCCCGGAAGTGCCGGCAGGGGATATCGACCTGATTGCGCCGTTGGGTACCATTGACGCCGGTGAAGCGGGGATTCGTGTGTCGGGCAATATCAACATTGCCGCGCTGCGGGTGGTCAACGCGGCGAATATCCAGACCCAGGGTAAATCGTCCGGGGTGCCGGTGTCGGCGGCGGTCAACACCGCGGCCATGAGCTCAGCCAGCGCGGCGGGGGCAGCGGCATCCCAGGCCGCCGAAGACGCGGCCCGCAACCAACAGGCTGCAGCGCGCCAGGGCCGGGCGTCGATCGTCACGGTGGAGGTGCTGGGGTTTGGCACCGAGCCGGTGCAACGCCGGGAGGAAGAGGCACGCCGGGCGCCGACCTACAACCCTGACAGCCCGGTGCAGGTGCTGGGGGCGGGGCCGTTGAGCGAACAGGCCAAGGCACGGCTGACGGATGAGGAGCGGGGGCAGATCAGTTTGTAAGGTTCACACGGTGGGCTCGTCTGCGATGGGCATAGGTAGCTACACAACTCTTTTCTGGGGTTGTGTACATATCCGTTGCTGCGGTCACGGCCACTTAGGGTTCCGCCCTTACGGCGGGTCACTTTTGGAAAAGAGCCCCAAAAGTAACCAAAAGGGCTCCTGCCCCACCACTCGGCACCTCGCCTAGGCTCGGTGTGCCCGTCATCCGACATTGATTTGGGGGGCCGCCGCGATGGGCCATCCATGGCCCAGCGCGGCTAACCCGGCGTCCTGCCGGGTTACCCCCCAAATCAA
>NZ_JAARMB010000032.1:0-34800 GCF_012985615.1 Pseudomonas sp. WS 5412 | reverse complement strand
AGGCGCCCCGTTAAACCACGATGGCCGCAGGCAGGTATTGCGCAGTGGGCACCCCGGCATGGATGCCGGGGTAGCCGCGACACGGCCAGGGATGGCCGATCGCGGCGGGCCCACGGAGCAATGCCTGACTGCGGGCATGCCGAGCCTGGGCGAGGCACCGAGTGGTGGGGCAAAAGCGCTTTGGTTACTTTCGCGCTCTTCGAAAGTGACCCGCCGTAAGGGCGGAACCAATAGCCGCCATAACCGCAGCAACGGATATGTACTCACACCCAATAACCAAAAAGAGCAAGTCGTGTAGATACCTATGCTGCGATGCGGCGACCCGACAAGCCGGCTCCCACATTTGAATTGGATTTCAAATCATAAAAAAGGCGACCGTTTGAAGGTCGCCTTAGATCATTTTGCGTACTGCTTGCTCAACCCCGGCGGTACGCCCTGCACATTCGTCTCTTCCCATGGCCCATTCGGGCTGATGGAGCGGCTCCAGCCGTTGCTCCAGCGGTAGTAGGTGCGCTGGCGGTAGAAGGTGTCCGGTTGCTCGTCCAGCACGTACACCTGCATCTTGCCGTCCCAGTGGCTGGCAGCGCCGGGGGGTGGGGCGAAGGTTGGGGACTTGCTGGGCAAGGGCTTGGCGGGGGCGGTGACCGGGCCGGAAGGTTTGGTTACCGGCTGGGTCGAGGGGCCCGACGGTGGAATGGTCGGGCCCGTAGGGGCTGGAGGTGGCCGATGGACCGCGCAAGCGCTCAAGCCCAAGACCAGACTGAGCAGGGTGATACGAGCGATGGCGGTCATGGGGATTTCCTCGAAATTATTTATCCGGACTGTCGATGGTCAACTGCTGGGTCGCGGTGGTGCTGCTGGCCAGGGGTTGACTGCGGCCGATCCACTCGCCGGCAGTCGGTTGACCGGCCCGTGAGATGCGCGCAACCAGTTGGACTTCGGGAAAGTTGGACAGTTTCAACTGCGGCATCATCGCATCGGCATCGCCCAGCTCGACGGTCACCGGCAGGTCGGCCACGGTGACGCGCTTGGCGGCCAGTGGCGCCGGCGGGCCGGAAACGGCGCGGGCGAAGATGAATACGCTGTCAGTCGGCAGAGCGCGGGCTTTGACGTCGGCCGCCAGGTCCACGCGTACTTTCATCACGGCGGTCTTGGTAGTTGGCGCGACGGCACCGCCGCCCTCTTTCAACTTCTCGGCCGCGCGGTCGATGCCGCCTTGCAGCGCTGAGCGGGAATTGTCTTTCTCCGGCAACAAGGCCAACAGACGGTTCCAGTAGTCGATGGCTTCCTGGTAACGCTGCCCTTCAAAGGCGGCGATGCCCAACAGGCCAAGGCTGGTGACTTCCTTCGGGTCGAGTTTCAACGCTTCGTCAGTCAGGGCCTGAAGCTGCGGCGACCACTGTTTGTTGTTGGCAAAGTACTGCGCCTGGGCCCACTGCCCGAGCAACTCGGGCTGGCGACCGGCCAGGGCCACGGTGCGCTCGAAGACCTTGGCCGCGTCGGCCGAACGATCCTGGGCCATGTAGGCGCGACCCAGGAAGTACAAGCCTTCGGCAGAATCCGGTTGCGCCGCCGCAGCCCGTTCCAGGCGCTGGGTCATGTCGGCAAGGGATACCGGCGGCTGGGCGAATTCGCGGGTCAGTTCAACCTTGTCGATGGCGCCGTAATGCAGGTACAGCCCCAGGCCCAACACCGGCACCAGCACGGCGGCCAGCAGTGGCAGCGGCTTGCCAAGGCGCGATTCGCGGGGCTTTTCCACGCCTTCGGTATCGGCCAGCAATTCACGGGCGGCTTCGGCGCGGCCGGTATCGAGTTGCGCCGCGTTGAGCACGCCTTCGCTTTGTTGGGTTTGCAGTTCAGCAACACGTTCCTGATACAGCGCGACGTTCAACGCGGTGCGGTCTTCTTCACGCTGGGCGCGACGTACGCGCAACACCGGGATCAACAGGAAACTCAAGGCAACCAGGAGCAGCAGGCCAGCTGCGAGCCAGAAATCAATCATCAGTTTTTTTGTCCAGCAGTTGGTCGAGGCGTTGGCGCTCTTGGGCAGATAGCGCATCAGAACCATCGGTAGGCGCCGCACGGCGACGGCGGACGATCACGGCCATGACCACCAGGCCACCCAGCAACAGGGCGGCGGGGCCAAACCAGAGCAAGGCGGTCTTGCTGGTCAGCGCCGGCTTGTAGCGGACAAAATCACCATAGCGATCGACCATGAAGTCGATGATCTGCTGATTGTCCTTGCCCTCGCCCAGCATGCGGAAAATCTCTTTGCGCAGGTCGGCGGCAATCGGTGCGTTGGAGTCGGCGATGTCCTGGTTCTGGCACTTGGGGCAGCGCAGTTCCTTGGTCAGCTCGCGGAAACGCTCACGGTCGCCATCGCGGGCAAACTCGTAGGTGTCGATGGCGGCATGGGCCACGCCCACCAGGCCCAGGGCCAGTACTGCGGCGGTCAACCAACGCTTCATGGCTTGGCCTCGTCCACCAGGGCCTGGTACTTGGCCGCCAGTTGTTCGCGCCAGACCACTTCGTCGATCACCCCCACGAACTTGTCGCGGATCACGCCCTTGGCGTCGATAAAGAAGGTTTCCGGGGCACCGTAGACGCCGAGGTTCAAGCCCAGGTTGCCGTCTTCATCGCGCACGTCCAATTGGTATGGGTTGTGGAATTCCGCCAGCCACTTCAAGGCCGCTGCATTGTCGTCCTTGTAGTTGATGCCGTAGATCACCACGCCCTTCTCCGCCAGCTTGTTCAGCACCGGGTGCTCCACGCGGCAGGAGATGCACCAGGTGGCCCACACGTTGACCAGCGCCGGCTTGCCGATCAGGTCTGCCTGGGTCAGGGTTTTATCGCCCTGCACCGTAGGCAACGAGAACGCCGGGAACGGCTTGCCGATCATCGCCGACGGCAGCTCGGCCGGGTCCAGGTACAGGCCGCGATACAAAAACACCGCGACCAGCAGAAACACCGCCAGTGGCAATACCATCAACCAACGCTTCATACCGCCGCTCCCTGCATGCCGAGGGCTTCACGCACCCGGCTCTTGACCTTGACCCGGTAACGCCGGTCCATCGCTGCCAGCAAACCACCGAAGCCGGTCAGCAGGCCGCCGAACCAGATCCAGCGCACAAACGGCTTGACGTGGACCCGCACGGCCCAGGCGCCCTCGCCCAGGGGTTCGCCCAAGGCGACATACAAGTCACGGGTGAACCCGGCGTCGATCCCGGCTTCGGTCATCATCGAGCTCTGTACGGTGTACAGGCGTTTTTCCGGGTGCAGCACGGCGATTTGCTTGCCGTTGCGCAGCACACGCACGGTGCCTTTGTCGGAGGTGAAGTTCGGCCCTTCGAAGTGCTTGGCGCCCTCAAAGACGAACTGGTAGCCGGCCAGGTCCATGGACTCGCCAGGGGCCAGGCGCAGGTCGCGCTCGGCGCTGTTCTGGCTGGACAACACCACGCCCAGGGCGCACACGGCGATACCGATGTGCGCGATCTGCATGCCCCAGTAGCTGCGGGTCAGGGTTGGCAGGCCTTTGATCAGGCCCTTGTGCCGGGTCTTGTCGAAGATATCGCGCACGCCGGCCAGCAACACCCAGGCCGCGAGCATAAAGGTGGCGAGCACTGCCCAGTTGAAGTCGCCGTAGGCAATCCCGGCAACCACCGACAGTGCAGCACTGCCCAGCAGCACGGGGATCAACATGCCCAGCAGCCATTTGACCGGGGTGTCTTTCCAGCGCACCAGCACGCCGATGGCCATTACCACCATCAGCAGGCCCATCAACGGGATGAACAATGCGTTGAAGTACGGCGGGCCGACCGACAGCTTGGCGCCAGTCAGGGCATCGAGCACCAGCGGGTACAGAGTGCCCAGCAGGATCATCGAGGCCGCAACGATCAGCACCAGGTTATTACCCAGCAGCAGGGTTTCCCGCGACCACAGGTTGAAGCCCACGTGGCTCTTGACCACCGGCGCGCGCAGGGCAAACAGGGTCAGCGAGCCACCGACCACGCAGAGCAGGAAGATCAGGATGAACACACCACGCTCAGGGTCGGCGGCGAACGCGTGGACCGAGGTCAGCACGCCGGAACGCACGAGGAACGTGCCCAGCAGGCTCAGGGAGAAGGCGGCAATGGCCAGCAACACGGTCCAGCTCTTGAACACGCCGCGTTTTTCGGTGACGGCCAGGGAGTGGATCAACGCCGTGCCCACCAGCCAGGGCATGAAGGAGGCGTTTTCCACCGGGTCCCAGAACCACCAGCCGCCCCAGCCGAGTTCGTAATAGGCCCACCACGAGCCCAGGGTGATGCCGATGCCGAGGAAGGCCCAGGCGACGATGGTCCATGGCCGCGACCAGCGCGCCCAGGCGGCATCAAGACGCCCGCCGAGCAAGGCGGCGATGGCAAAGGCGAAAGCCACGGAGAAGCCCACATAGCCCATGTACAGCATCGGCGGGTGGACGATCAGGCCGATATCCTGCAGCAACGGGTTGAGGTCGCGACCATCCACGGGAATCTGCGGCAAGATCCGCTCGAACGGGTTGGAGGTCATGATCAGGAACAGCAAAAAGCCGATGCTGATCATGCCCATCACCGCCAGCACCCGCGCCAGCATGACTTGCGGCAACTGCCGGGAGAACACCGACACGGCAAAGGTCCAGCCGCCGAGGATCAGGGCCCACAACAGCAGGGAGCCTTCGTGGGCGCCCCACACGGCGCTGAACTTGTAGTACCAGGGCAAGGCGCTGTTGGAGTTGCTGGCCACATAGGCGACGGAAAAGTCGTCGGTCATAAACGCGTAAGTCAGGCAACCGAAGGCGAACGCCAGGAACGCGAACTGGCCCCAGGCGGCGGGCTGCGCCAGGCTCATCCACAGCCGGTCGCCGCGCCAGGCGCCCAGCAGCGGGACGATGGCCTGGACGATGGCAAAGCACAGGGCGAGGATCATCGCCAATTGGCCCAACTCGGGAATAAACAATGTAGAGGTCATTGCTTAACCCTCCTTGGCTGGGGTGGGCGCGGATTGGCCGCTGTCTTTGAGGGCCTTGGTCACTTCCGGCGGCATGTATTTCTCATCGTGCTTGGCCAGCACTTCATCGGCCACCACCACGCCTTGGGCGTTGATCTTGCCCAGGGCCACGATGCCCTGCCCTTCGCGGAACAGGTCCGGGAGGATGCCGCGGTAGGTGATGGTCACGGATTTGTTGAAGTCGGTAACCACGAAGGTCACGTCCAGGGAGTCGCCGGAGCGCTTCAGGGAACCGGCCTCGACCATGCCACCGGCACGGATCCGCGTGTCTTGCGGCGCTTCGCCATTGGCGATCTGGGTCGGGGTGTAGAACAGGTTGATGTTCTGCTGCAGGGCACTCAAGGCCAGGCCTACGGCTATGCCGACGCCCACCAGGATGGCAAGGATGATCAACAGACGCTTTCTACGCAGCGGATTCACTTATCGGTCTCCCGGCGCAGACGACGCGCCTCTTGTTGCAGGTAACGCTTGCGGGCCAGGATCGGCGCAACAACGTTGAGGGCCAGGACTGCCAGGCTGATGCCATAGGCGGTCCAGACGTACAGGCCGTGGTGGCCCATGGCGAGAAAATCACTGAAAGAGGCGAAACTCATCCACGGGCTCCCAGGCTGTTTTGCACTTCGACCTTGACCCAACTGGTGCGGGCTTCACGCTTGAGCACTTCGAGGCGCATGCGCATCAGCAACACTGCGCCGAAGAAGCAGTAGAAGCCCAGGACCATCAGCAGCAGCGGCGCCCACATTTCCACGGGCATCGCCGGTTTTTCAGTGAGGGTGAAGGTGGCGCCCTGGTGCAGGGTGTTCCACCACTCCACCGAGTACTTGATGATCGGGATATTGATCACGCCGACAATCGCCAGCACCGCGCAGGCCTTGGCGGCGCTGTCACGATTGCTGATCGCGTTGCCCAGGGCAATCAGACCGAAGTACAGAAACAGCAGAATCAACATGGACGTTAGTCGCGCATCCCAGACCCACCACGAGCCCCAGGTCGGTTTGCCCCAGATTGCCCCGGTGAGCAGCGCCACCGCGGTCATCCACGCACCGATGGGCGCCGCGCATTGCAGGGCGACGTCGGCCAGCTTCATCTTCCACACCAGCCCGACAATGCCGCACACCGCGAGCATCACGTAGCAGGACTGGGCCAGCAGCGCGGCGGGCACGTGGATATAGATGATGCGAAAGCTGTTGCCCTGCTGGTAGTCCGGTGGTGCGAAGGCCAGGCCCCAGACCAGGCCAATACCGATCAGCAGGAAGGCGGCGACGGCGAGCCAGGGCAGCATTTTGCCGCTGATCCCGTAGAACCACTTGGGCGAGCCGAGCTTGTGAAACCAGGTCCAGTTCATTGCTGTTTCCATCACGGTTGCTTCTTGTCGTTGCAAGAAGCTTAGGGTCTTTACTGACGCAGTGAAAATACCGGGTCAGACCTCATTATTCGCCGACGCTGATCTTCAGGCCGGCCGCTATAGCAAAGGGTGTCAGGGTTACCGCCAGGGCGGTCAGGCTGCCAAGCCACAAGAGGTAACCGGTCGCCGGCATCCCCATGAGCGCGGCCTGCAAGGCGCCGCTGCCCAGGATCAATACCGGGATATACAAAGGCAGAATCAGCAAGGCCAGCAACAGCCCCCCACGTTTCAGGCCCACCGTCAGTGCTGCACCCACCGCCCCCAGCAGGCTCAGCACCGGGGTACCTAGCAACAACGAGGCCAGCAAGACGGGCAGGCATTCGGCGGGCAGGCCCAGCATCATCGCCAGCAGCGGTGCGAGCAGGACCAGCGCCAGGCCGGAGAAGGCCCAGTGTGCCAGTACCTTGGCCAGAACCAGAAGAGGCAGGGGGTGCGACGAAAGGACCCACTGTTCAAGGGAACCATCTTCGAAATCACTGCGAAACAGCCCGTCCAGCGAGAGCAGGACGGACAAAAGGGCCGCGACCCACACCAGTCCCGGAGACAAGGTTTGCAACAGTTTAGTCTCGGGACCGACCGCCAACGGGAACAACGCGATGACAATCGCGAAGAACACCAGCGGGTTGGCCAGTTCAGCCGGGCGGCGACACAGCAAACGGGCTTCGCGGGCGACCAACAGGGCAAATACACTCATACCGACCACCGTCCCAGGTCCAGGTCGCGGTAACCGGCAGGCATGCGGGTCAAGGTGTGGTGGGTAGTGAGGACCACCATGCCGCCTTGCTCGCAATGCCGGGCCAGGTGTTCTTCGAGCTGCGCCACGCCCTGCTTGTCGAGGGCGGTGAAGGGTTCATCGAGGATCCACAACGGCGGGCCCTCCAGGTACAGGCGGGCCAGGGCCACCCGGCGCTGCTGGCCGGCCGACAGGGTATGGCACGGCACATCTTCGAAGCCCTTGAGCCCGACGGCCGCCAGGGCCTGCCAGATGGATGCGCGCGGGGCCGGATGATGCAGGGCGCTGAGCCAACTGAGGTTTTCTTCGGCCGTCAGCACATCCTTGATCCCCGCAGCGTGGCCGATCCACACCAGATTGCGCGCCAGCTCCGTGCGTTGCTCTTGCAGCGGCTTGCCATTGAGGCGCACCTGGCCTGCCGTGGGCTGCATCAAACCGGCCAGCAGGCGCAGCAGGCTGGTCTTGCCACTGCCGTTGGGGCCGCTGATCTGCACCATGTCGCCCGCCGACAGCCGCAACTCGAGGTGTTCGAACAGCATCCGCAGGTCTCGCTCACAGGCAAGCGCAACGGCTTCAAGTAGGGGGCTGGTCACAAGATCGCGGGCCTTTACGGTTCAAGTCGGCGGTGGAACGGCCGTTAAAGAGATGCACAATAACTGCATTGGCGGCCTGTTTTAGAGAGCTGGATCAATCAGTTGAGATGTTTTTGACCCGCTCTTTGAAGACGGGCGGCATTATACATGTGATGCCCTACTCTAAAGAGGGCAATTTCCTTGAGACGGCGGCCACGATGACCGGTGACATCAACCTTCCGACCCTGCCCCCTGCCCCGGCCTCCGGGCCCAGGCCTGCGCCTGCGGTGGGCGAACTGCTGAAACTGCTGGAGCCGCAGACTGGGTTGATCGACGCCGGCAAAACCGTGAACGCCGAGGTCCTGGCGCTCAAGCAAGGCGGTGAAGCCTTTCAGCTGTTGCTCAAGCTGACCCTTGAAGGTGGCCGGCAAACCCTGGTGCAGGCCGCGAGCAGCCAGCCACTGCCCCTGGGCAGCAACGTGGCGGTGAGCCAGACGGCATCGGGCGACCTGGCGATCAGCCTGCAGCAGGCCCTCAGCGCCAATGTTGCCGCCCTGACCCGCATCGACACCCACCAGTTGCCGGTGGGCACCTTGCTCCAGGCCAAGGTGCTGACCTCGCAGATGCTGCCCCAGGGCGCCGGGCAACCGGCGCTATACCGTTCGCTGGTGTCGGTGCTCAACAACGCCCTGAGCGGTACCACCCTGACCCTGGAAAGCCCGCAACCGCTGCGCGTCGGTAGCTTGTTGAGTGCCGTGGTGCAGGGTGCGCAGACCCTGGATTTCGTGCCCCTGAGCGGGCTGCGCGATCAACTGGCGGTCAGCCAGCAACTGGCCGCCCAGCAAAGCCGCCAGGCCTCGCTGGAAGGGGTGTTCAATGCCCTGAAAAACCTGCCCGATGACACCTCCGCACAATTGCGCGCCGCCGTCGATCGCCTGCTGGCCGGGCTGCCGGATGTGGCGCAGGTCAGCAACCCCAGGGTGCTGGCACAACTGCTGCACAACAGCGGCGTGTTCCTTGAAGCCAAGCTGCTGGCCGGGCAAAACCCGCAAGTGCCACCGCTGGATATGAAGGGCAGCCTGCTGCGCCTGGTCAACGAATTGCTACCCGCCCTGCCCGCCAACACCAACCTCAATGCAATCCTGGCCGCCAATACCCTGGCGCAGATGCTGCCCAGCTTTGTCCGCAGCCCGCTGGGTACCCTCGGCCAGGTGGGCGCCCGCAACGCGCCGGGCGGCTTCCCATTGCCGGAGCGCCTGCTGCAGCGCCTGGACGGTGAAAACAGCCTGGAAAACCTGCTGCGCCTGGCCGCCGGCGCCATCTCGCGCTTGCAGAGCCATCAACTGTCGAGCCTGGAACAGAGTGGCACCACCGCCGATGGCCGCCTGCAAACCACCTGGCAACTGGAAATCCCCATGCGCACCTTGCAAGACATCGTGCCGCTGCAGGTCAAGTTCCAGCGCGAAGAGCCGGCGCCGGACAAGGACGAGCCGGAACGCAAGATCGAACGCGACGCGAAGAAGATGCTGTGGCGCGTGGAACTGGCCTTCGACATGGAGCCCCTGGGCCCCTTGCAGGTCCAGGCACAATTGAGCCAGGGCAAACTGTCCAGCCAGCTATGGGCCACCCGCCCCTACACCGCCAGCCTGATCGAAAGCCACCTGGGCAGCCTGCGCGAGCGCCTGGTGTCGTCGGGCCTCAATGTCGGCGACCTCGACTGCCACCTCGGCACCCCGCCCCGCGGGCCAAAGACCGGGCTGGAACAACGCTGGGTGGATGAAACCGCATGAAAAACCCCAACCCACCACGCCAGGCCATCGCCCTCAAATACGACGGCAAAGCCGCCCCCGCCCTGACCGCCAAAGGCGACGACGCCCTGGCCGAAGCCATCCTGAAGTTGGCGCGCGAACATGAAGTCCCGATTTATGAAAATGCCGAGCTGGTGAAACTGCTGGCGCGCATGGAGTTGGGTGACAGCATTCCCGAAGAGCTGTACCGCACCATCGCCGAGATTATTGCGTTTGCCTGGACGCTCAAAGGCAAGTTCCCCGCGGGGTATGACCCGAATGCCGAGCCAATGGAGCGGGATGTGACGGCGCGCGGGGATGATTACTGACGTTTCGAGGATGCACACAGATCAAAAAATGTGGGGGCGGTAAAAAACAAGTGTGGGAGCTGGCTTGCCCGCTCCCACATTTGAATCAGTACAGTGTCAGCTTTTGTGCAACTTGCTCATCAACTGTGCCTCGGCCTGGGTCAGGCCGCAGGATTGGGTCAGTTCGTCCACCGTAGCACCCATGCCCACCAGTTTTGCCGCCTGGGCAAAAGACAGGTTGGCCGGGTCGCGCTGTTCCAGTGCCGACAGTTTGTCGGGCAACGGGGCGAGGATGGCGCGCAGTTCGTGCACGTCCTCCCCTACCCGCACGGCGCTTTGCTGGTAGTTGTCCACGCGCTTGGCCATCTCGCGCAGGCGCTGGTCACGCACGGCGTCGCGCTCGGCCTGTTGCAAGGCCAATTCGCGTTGCTGGCGCATATGGCGCAGCAATACCACTACAGTCCCGACCCACAGCAGGGCCAGGACGATTACCGCTACCTCAAGCATCAATCAGATGTTCTCCAGGTCCGACCACTCTTCTTCGCTCATCATCTTGTCCAGCTCAACCAGGATCAGCAACTCGCCGTTCTTGTTGCACACACCCTGGATGAACTTGGCCGATTCTTCGTTGCCGACGTTCGGCGCGGTCTCGACTTCCGATTGGCGCAGGTAAACCACTTCAGCCACGCTGTCGACCATGATCCCGACCACTTGCTTGTCGGCTTCGATGATGACGATACGCGTGTTGTCGTTGACTTCAGTCGGCATCAGGCCAAAACGCTGGCGCGTGTCGATCACGGTCACCACGTTGCCGCGCAGGTTGATGATGCCCAGCACGTAGCTCGGCGCACCCGGCACTGGCGCGATTTCGGTGTAGCGCAGCACTTCCTGCACGCGCATCACGTTGATGCCGTAAGACTCGTTGTCCAGCTTGAAGGTTACCCATTGCAGAATCGGATCATCCAAACCCTGTGCGGACGCTGACTTATTCATACCCCTGACCCCTTCAAATACCGTTGATAACGGCGTGTGTTCTTCTTTGGCAGCACCGTGGTACTGCGCCTCTTATCAAGTACGTTTGTTACCTGGCAGATCTTTTACCGCGCCGCTGGCTATCAGCTCCGCCAATTCGGCGACATCCAGCAGCGCGCACATATGTTCGATCACGGTGCCCGCCAGCCATGGCCGCTGGCCACGGTGGCTGCGCCATTTGATTTCATTGGGGTCCAGGCGCAGCGAACGGCTGACCTGATGCACCGCCAGCCCCCATTCGTAGCCCTGCACCGAGATCACGTATTGCAGGCCCTGGCGGAAATCGTCGCGATAGCGGTCGGGCATCACCCAGCGCGCAGTATCCAGCACCTTGAGGTTGCCGGCCTGGCTCGGCAGGATCCCGAGGAACCACTCCGGCTGGCCAAACAACGGCGTCAATTCCTGGCCTTCCAGGGAGTAAATCGACCCCAGGCACACCAGCGGCACCGCCAGGGTCAACCCGGCCACATCGAACAGCAGGCATTCGAACGACTCGGCAGCCCACGCTGGCCGACCATCGGTTTCCACCGGTGGCGGCGTAATGCTCGGCGGTCGATGCACCTCGGCCACCGGCGGCACCAGCACCAGAGGTGCAGGCGTTTCCACGACCGCGACGGCGACAGGCACCACCAACGCATCACGGGCCTGCTCTTCGAGGACCGCCAGTTGAAACTCATCCAGACTGGCCTCAGCCTCGACCACAGGCACCGCCAGCACTTCATCCAGCACCAGGATCGGCTCGGGCAGCACTTCCTCGGTCGCATCCTGCAGCAGTGCGTCCAGGTAGGACTGCAGCGCCAGTTGCGGCCGGGTCTTGATATCGACAGGACGATTCATCTGTATGCCCACGCGCACGCACCGTTAACCGTGTACTCAAAGGTTATCGGCCTGCCCGCGCTCGGACTTGAATCAAAAGTCCGTGACATCAGGCAAAACCCATCGCGGGCAAGATTCGCTCCTACAGGGTTGTTCATTTCACGCCACCTGCGCCACAAGTTGCTGGGCCAGCAGATGCTTGAGCAGGGCGCGATACGCCAGCACGCCACGGCTTTTGCCATCGAATTGCGAGGGCGCGAGGCCGGCGCGGCTGGCGTCACGCAAGCGCGTGTCCACCGGGATATAGCCTTGCCAGATGGTCTCGGGGTAAGCATCGCGCAGTACGCGCAGGGTGCCGAGGGAGGCCTGGGTGCGACGGTCGAACAGGGTCGGCACGATGCTGAACGGCAACGCCTGTTTGCGCGAACGGTTGATCATCGCCAGGGTGTTGACCATGCGCTCCAGGCCCTTGACCGCCAAGTGCTCGGTCTGCACCGGGATCACCAGCTGCTGGCTGGCCGCCAGGGCATTGACCATCAGTACGCCGAGCAATGGCGGGCTGTCGATGATGGCGTAGTCGAAGTCCTGCCACAGTTGCGCCAGGCTCTTGGCGATCACCAGGCCCAGGCCGCTCTGCCCCGGCGACTGGCGCTCAAGGGTGGCCAGGGCGGTACTGGAGGGCAACAGGGAAATCTTCTCGTTGCTGGTGGGCAGCAGCAGTTGCCCGGGCAAGCCTGCGGGGACGCTGCCCTTGTGCAGGAACAGGTCAAAGCAGCTGTGTTCCAGGGCATCGGGGTCGTAGCCGAAATAGCTGGTCATCGAGCCATGGGGATCCAGGTCGACAATGACCACGCGCTTGCCCGCCTCGGCCAGCAGGCCGGCTAAGGCGATGGAGGTGGTGGTCTTGCCGACCCCACCTTTTTGATTGGCAACTGCCCAGACTCTCATTCGGATTGTTCCTCCCGGCAGGCACTGGCTCGACCGAGAAATAGCACGAGGTTATAGAGCCGGTGACAGAGAATTGACGGCACTCTCACGAACCGGCGGCTTTACGGGCGTCGGTGCAGTTTGTGTGCCAGCCCGCTTCATTGCAGCATCAGGTTGTGCATTGGCCGCACCGGTGGCAGTCAGGCTGCGCCGCACATCGAGGTTGCGCGACACCACCAACACCACCCGCCGGTTGCGCGCGCGACCTTCGGCTGTCGCATTATTGGCCACCGGCTGGAATTCGCCGTACCCCACCGACGCCAGGCGCCCGGGGTTCACACCCTGCATCGCCAGCATGCGCACGATGCTCGCCGAGCGCGCCGACGACAGTTCCCAGTTGGTGGGAAATTGCGCGGTATGGATCGGCTGGTCATCGGTAAAGCCTTCGACGTGGATCGGGTTGTCGAAGGGTTTGAGGATGGCCGCCACCTTGTCGATGATGCTGAAGGCTATGTCGCTGGGGATGGCATCGGCGCTGGCGAACAGCAGGCTGGAGTTAAGCTCGATCTCCACCCACAACTCATTGCCACGAATGGTCATCTGGTTGGAGCTGATCAGGTCGCCAAACGCCGCGCTGATATCGTCGGCGATGCTCTTGAGCGGGTCGCTGCCGCCACTGATGCCGGCGTCGGTCTCGTCGCTGTCCTTGACCAGGGGTTTGGCCGGGGTGGTGGTCTTGGGCCGTTCGTCGCCAATGGGAATCGGTTTGAGGGCCCGGTCCGAATCGGTAAATACGCCTACCAGCGCTTCGGAGATAACCTTGTACTTGCCTTCGTTGATCGAGGAAATGGAGTACATCACCACAAAAAAGGCGAACAGCAAGGTGATGAAGTCGGCGTAGGACACCAGCCAGCGTTCATGATTGACGTGCTCTTCAGGCTCGCGGCGGCGACGGCTCACAGGCAATACCCCCCATCAATCCATGAAGCCCTGGAGCTTCAATTCAATGGAGCGCGGGTTCTCACCCTCGGCAATCGACAGGATGCCCTCCAGCAGCATTTCCCGGTAACGGGACTGGCGCATGGCAATGGATTTGAGCTTGCTGGCAATCGGCAGCAGCAACAGGTTGGCACTGGCCACGCCATAGATGGTGGCGACGAACGCCACGGCAATGCCGCTGCCCAGTTGCGAGGGGTCGGCCAGGTTGCCCATCACGTGGATCAAGCCCATCACCGCACCGATGATGCCGATGGTCGGCGCGTAGCCGCCCATGCTTTCAAAGACTTTGGCCGCGTTGATATCGCGGCTTTCCTGGGTGTAGAAGTCCACTTCGAGGATGCTGCGGATGGCTTCCGGCTCGGCGCCGTCCACCAGCAGTTGCAGGCCTTTGCGTGCGTAGCTGTCGGGTTCGGCATCGGCCACGCCTTCCAGGCCCAGCAGGCCCTCCTTGCGCGCGGTGAGGCTCCAGTTGACCACGCGGTCGATACCACCGGCCAGGTCCACACGTGGCGGGAAAATGATCCACACCAGGATCTGCATCGCCCGCTTGAATGAGCTCAGGGGCGACTGCAACAGCGCCGCGCCCACGGTGCCGCCGATCACGATCAGCGCCGCCGGACCGTTGGCCAGCGCGCCAAGATGGCCGCCTTCCAGGTAGTTGCCACCGATAATGGCGACAAACGCCAGAAGGATCCCAACCAGGCTCAACACATCCATCAGTGACAGGCCTCCACCAGGTGCTTGCCGATGTCATCCAGGCTGTAGACCGCGTCGGCCAGGTCGGCCTTGACGATAGCCATGGGCATGCCATAGATCACGCAACTGGCTTCGTCCTGGGCCCAGATCGAGCTACCGCCCTGCTTGAGCAAGCGCGCGCCTTCACGACCGTCGGCGCCCATACCGGTGAGGACCACCGCCAGAACTTTGTCACCGTAGGACTTGGCCGCCGAACCGAAGGTGATATCCACGCACGGCTTGTAGTTCAGGCGCTCGTCACCCGGCAGGATTTTCACCGCGCCGCGACCGTCGACCATCATTTGCTTGCCACCGGGAGCCAGCAACGCCAGGCCTGGGCGCAGGATGTCGCCGTCTTCGGCTTCCTTGACGCTGATGCGGCACAGCTTGTCCAGGCGCTCGGCAAAGGCCTTGGTGAACGCGGCGGGCATATGCTGGATCAACACGATCGGCGCAGGGAAGTTGGCCGGCAACTGGGTCAAGACGCGCTGCAAGGCCACCGGGCCGCCAGTGGACGTGCCAATGGCCACCAGCTTGTAGGCCTTGCGCTTGGGCGCGGGCGACGAGGCACTGGGCGCCGGCGCACGCGTCGGGGCCACGGCAGGCCGTGCCACAGGGGCAGGAGCCGGGCGCCCGAAACTGCTGCTGGTCGGTGCCGGCGCCGGTACCGGGGCGGGAGCCACCGGCGCGCGGAAGCTGCTGCGGTTGCTGCGCGAGATGCTGTGCACCTTCTCGCAGAGCATCTGCTTGACCTTTTCCGGGTTGCGCGAGATGTCTTCGAAATTCTTCGGCAGAAAGTCCACGGCGCCAGCGTCCAGCGCGTCGAGGGTCACCCGGGCGCCTTCGTGGGTCAGCGACGAGAACATCAAGACCGGGGTCGGGCAACGCTGCATGATGTGGCGCACGGCGGTGATGCCATCCATCATCGGCATCTCGTAGTCCATGGTGATCACGTCCGGCTTCAATGCCAGGGCCTGATCAATCGCCTCTTTGCCATTGGTGGCCGTACCGACCACCTGGATGTTGGAATCCGCTGAAAGAATTTCCGAGACGCGGCGGCGGAAGAAACCCGAATCGTCCACCACCAGAACCTTGACTACCATAACCACTCCGTTAGGCCGGGCGAGGGACAACCGCCCTGCCCGGGCCGAATCAAATACGCCGTGCGGCGTAACGCTTGAGCATGCTCGGAACATCGAGAATCAGCGCGATCCGACCGTCACCGGTAATGGTCGCACCCGACATGCCTGGCGTTCCTTGCAGCATCTTGCCCAATGGCTTGATGACTACTTCTTCCTGGCCAACCAGTTGATCGACGACAAAGCCGATACGCTGGGTGCCCACGGACAGGATCACCACGTGGCCTTCGCGCTGCTCTTCATGAGCGGCAGACGCCACCAGCCAACGCTTGAGGTAGAACAGAGGCAGGGCCTTGTCCCGCACAATCACCACTTCCTGGCCGTCGACCACGTTGGTGCGCGACAGGTCGAGGTGGAAGATTTCGTTGACGTTGACCAGCGGGAAGGCGAACGCCTGGTTGCCCAGCATCACCATCAGGGTCGGCATGATCGCCAGGGTCAACGGCACCTTGATGACGATCTTCGAGCCTTGGCCCTTGGTCGAGTAAATATTGATCGAGCCATTGAGCTGGCTGATCTTGGTCTTCACCACGTCCATGCCCACGCCACGGCCGGACACATCGGAAATCTCGGTCTTGGTCGAGAAGCCCGGGGCGAAAATCAGGTTGTAGCACTCGGTATCGGTCAGGCGGTCGGCGGCGTCCTTGTCCATGACGCCGCGTTTGACCGCGATACCGCGCAGGATATTGGAGTCCATGCCTTTGCCGTCATCGGTGATCGACAGCAGGATATGGTCGCCTTCCTGTTCGGCCGCCAGGATCACTTTGCCCAGGCGCGGCTTGCCACTGGCTTCGCGCTCTTCCGGAGTTTCCACACCGTGGTCGACCGCGTTGCGCACCAAGTGGACCAGCGGGTCGGCCAGGGCCTCGACAAGGTTTTTGTCGAGGTCGGTCTCTTCACCCACCAGTTCCAGGGCGATCTCTTTTTTCAACTGCCGGGCCAAGTCACGCACCAGGCGCGGGAAGCGCCCGAAGACTTTCTTGATCGGCTGCATGCGCGTTTTCATCACCGCGGTCTGCAGGTCGGCAGTGACCACGTCGAGGTTCGACACGGCCTTTTGCATGGCTTCGTCGCCACTGCTCAAGCCCAGGCGTACCAGGCGGTTACGCACCAGCACCAGTTCGCCGACCATGTTCATGATGTCGTCCAGGCGCGCGGTATCGACCCGCACGGTGGTTTCGGCTTCACTGGCCGGGGCTTTGTCGGCAGGTGCCGGAGCGCGGGCTGGCGCCGGGGCGGCGGCACGGGCGGGAGCCGGTGCGGCGGCCTTGGCAGCAACGGGTGCCGGCTTGGCCACCGCTGCGGTGGCGGTCGCGGCGGCTGCGGCGGCAGGTGCCACCTCGGAAAACTTGCCCTTGCCGTGCAACTCATCCAGCAGGGATTCGAATTCGTGATCGCTGATCAGGCCATCCGCCGCCGGAGCGGCAGCCGGCGCCGCAGCCGGTGCAGCCGCAGCCGCCGCAGCGACTGCCGGCAACGCCTCGGCAGCAAACGAGCCCTTGCCATGCAACTGATCCAGCAGTGCTTCAAATTCGTCGTCGGTGATATCGGTGCTGGCCGCTGGCGCAGCAGGCTCCACCGGCGTCGGTGCGGCTGCCACGGCGTCCGGGGCGAACTGGCCCTTGCCGTGCAACTGGTCGAGCAATGACTCGAACTCGGCGTCGGTGATGTCTTCGGTGGTCGGCACCATCGGCGGCGCAGCTGCGGCCGGGGCTTCTGCCTCGGCCTTGACCGCATTGAGGGAGTCCAGCAGTTGCTCGAACTCGCTGTCAGTGACGTCGGGTTCGGCCACTGGCTCAGGCGCCGCCTCAACCACCGGGGCGGCAGCTACCGCGCCAGGCTCTGCCAGGCGCGCCAGGGCGGCCAGCAGTTCCGGAGTGGCAGCCGTAATCGGTGCGCGTTCGCGCACTTCATTGAACATGCCGTTGACCGCGTCCAGGGCTTCGAGGATCACGTCCATCAATTCCGAATCAACGTGCCGCTCACCCTTGCGCAGGATGTCGAACACGTTTTCGGCGATGTGGCAGCACTCCACCAGCTCATGGAGCTGGAGGAAGCCGGCGCCCCCTTTTACAGTGTGAAAACCGCTAAAAATTGCATTGAGCAGGTTCGCATCATCCGGTCGGCTTTCCAGCTCGACCAGTTGCTCGGACAACTGCTCTAGAATTTCGCCGGCCTCTACAAGGAAATCCTGAAGGATTTCTTCATCGGCGCCGAAGCTCATATTGCGTGCTCCTTAGAAGCCTAAACTGGACAGCAAATCGTCTACGTCATCTTGACCTGACATAACGTCTTCACGTTTATCGGCATGAATCTGCGGACCTTCACCCTTGGCGAGGTGTTTTTGTGGATCTTTTTCCGAGAGGATCGCTTCGCGGTCGTGTTCGATACCGGCAAAACGGTCGACCTGGCCAGCCATCAGCACCAGTTTGAGCAGGTTGCTTTCCACTTCGGTGACCAGCAGGGTCACGCGCTTGATCACCTGACCGGTAAGGTCCTGGTAATCCTGGGCCAGCAGAATGTCATTGAGGTTGCTGGAAACCGTGCGGTTTTCCTGCTCGCTGCGTGACAGGAAGCCTTCGACCCGACGCGCCAGGTCACGAAATTCTTCAGCGCCCACTTCGCGCCGCATGAAGCGGCCCCAGTCGGTGCTCAACGCCTTGGCCTCGTTGGCCATGCCGTTCACCAGGGGCGTGGCGTTTTCCACCAGGTCCATGGTGCGATTGGCTGCCGCCTCAGTCAGCCTGACCACATAGGACAGGCGTTCGGTGGCATCAGTGATCTGCGAGATTTCCTCGGCCTGGGGCATGTGCGGGTCGATCTGGAAATTGACGATCGCACTGTGCAACTCACGGGTGAGCTTGCCCACTTCCTGGTACAGGCCGCGGTCGCGGGTCTGGTTGAGCTCATGGATCAACTGCACTGCGTCGCCGAACTGGCCTTTTTCCAGGCTTTCGACGAGTTGGTGAGCATGTTTTTTCAGGGTCGACTCAAAGTCGGCCTGCGATGATTCTTTATGCTCCATAGCTCCCCCGTGGCAGCATCAATGACCGATGCGTTCGAAGATTTTTTCAATCTTCTCTTTCAAGGCCAGTGCAGTGAATGGCTTGACCACGTAGCCGTTGACCCCGGCCTGGGCGGCTTCGATGATCTGTTCACGCTTGGCTTCAGCGGTCACCATCAGCACAGGCAGGCTGCGCAGCTTTTCATCAGCGCGCACGTGGCGCAGTAGATCAATGCCGGTCAT
Organism: Pseudomonas sp. WS 5412; assembly: GCF_012985615.1. Taxonomy (NCBI): domain Bacteria; kingdom Pseudomonadati; phylum Pseudomonadota; class Gammaproteobacteria; order Pseudomonadales; family Pseudomonadaceae; genus Pseudomonas; species Pseudomonas sp. WS 5412. The sequence goes on along the minus strand of NZ_JAARMB010000032.1, from coordinate 16,075 downwards.
GCCAGGCATGTTCCAGTCAGTTACCAGAAAGTCGATGCTCCCGCTGTTGAGGATCGGAATCGCCGTAATGCCGTCATCCGCCTCGACCGTGTTAGTGAACCCAAGGTCACGCAACAGGTTTTTTATGATCCGCCGCATCGTTGAGAAGTCATCAACGATGAGGATTTTCATGTTCTTGTCCAATTCGACCTCCAAGCAGTCTTAAACGCGTCCAGCACCTGGGCGCGCCATATCATTCAACAGGCATTACACAAAAAGGACTGCTGGGCACATCACGGGCCGCTCCCGCCGGGCTTGCGCCCTGGCGGTTATCGTTCGCAGTGTCCCCACACTGCCTGTCAGCGCGCTCGCCACTCTCCCAAACGCCCCCGCAAGCGGGCCGCGCATTGGCTATGAAGCTGGCTGACCCGCGATTCGCTGACCCCCAGGACCTCACCGATTTCCTTGAGGTTCAGCTCTTCGTCGTAGTACAGCGCCAACACCAGCCGCTCACGTTCCGGCAGATTGGCAATCGCCTCTGCCAGGGCGCCCTGGAAGCGTTCATCTTCCAGGTCGCGTGAAGGCTCCTGGTGAGCACTCGCGCCATCCTCATGCAGCCCTTCATGTTCGCCGTCCTGTAGCAGGTCGTCGAAACTGAACAGGCGGCTGCCCAAGGTATCGTTCAAAATCCCGTAGTAATCGTCGAGACTCAATTGGAGTTCGGCCGCAACTTCGTGATCTTTAGCGTCGCGACCGGTTTTTGCTTCAATTGAGCGAATTGCGTCACTCACCATCCGGGTATTGCGGTGGACCGAACGCGGCGCCCAATCACCTTTACGCACCTCATCGAGCATCGCGCCACGGATACGGATACCCGCATACGTCTCGAAACTCGCACCCTTGCTCGCGTCGTACTTGGTCGACACTTCGAGCAGGCCGATCATGCCCGCCTGGATCAGGTCTTCGACCTGGACACTGGCGGGCAGGCGTGCCAGCAGGTGGTAGGCAATGCGCTTGACCAGGGGCGCATAGCGCTCGATCAATTCGCCCTGGCTGTCACGCGCCGACTTTTTGTAAAGGTTGTAGCCGCTGGCTGTCATAGCACCGGTCCTGCACTCGTCTGATGCACCAATCGCTCGACGAAAAACTCCAGATGCCCCCGGGGATTGGCGGGCAGTGGCCAGGTATCGACCTTCTGAGCAATTGCCTTGAACGCCAACGCGCATTTCGAACGAGGGAACGCTTCATAGACTGCACGCTGCTTTTGCACAGCCTTGCGCACACACTCGTCATAGGGAACTGCGCCGACGTATTGTAAGGCGACATCGAGGAAGCGATCCGTGACCTTGGTCAACTTGGCGAACAGGTTGCGCCCTTCTTGCGGGCTCTGGGCCATGTTGGCCAGCACGCGGAAGCGGTTCATGCCGTAGTCGCGGTTGAGCAGTTTGATCAGGGCGTAGGCGTCGGTGATCGAGGTGGGCTCGTCGCAGACCACCAGCAACACTTCCTGCGCAGCGCGCACGAAGCTGACCACGGACTCGCCAATCCCGGCGGCGGTGTCGATCACCAGCACGTCGAGGTTGTCGCCGATATCACTGAAGGCCTGGATCAGGCCGGCATGCTGCGCCGGGCTCAGATGCACCATGCTCTGGGTGCCGGAGGCGGCCGGGACGATACGAATCCCCCCAGGCCCCTGCAACAGCACATCGCGCAGCTCACAGCGGCCCTCAATGACATCGGCCAGGGTATGTTTGGGCGTCAGTCCCAGCAGAACGTCAACGTTCGCCAGGCCCAGGTCGGCATCCAGCAGCATGACGCGGCGGCCAAGCTCTGCCAGGGCCAGGGACAAATTCACTGACACGTTAGTTTTCCCGACGCCACCTTTGCCGCCGGTCACCGCGATCACCTGTACGGGATGCATGCTGCCCATGTTCTTTCTTTACCTTGTCTTGCTTAGCCGCAGGCTACATAGGGTGGCCGCGGTAGCAGACCATCAATGTAGGTACATTGCACTGTGTTCATGTTGCCTTTCAGCCGACCCGTTTGGCTGGGTTGTGATAGAGGTCGGCGAACATATCCGCCATCGCCTCTTCACTGGGTTCATCCTGCATTTGCACACTGACCGCACGGCTGACCAACTGATGACGGCGCGGCAGATGTAAGTCATCCGGGATCCGCGGCCCGTCGGTCAGGTAGGCGACCGGTAATTCATGGCTGATGGCAAGGCTCAACACTTCGCCCAGGCTTGCGGTTTCATCCAGCTTAGTCAGGATGCAACCGGCCAGCCCGCAACGCTTGTAGCTGTGGTACGCAGCAGTCAGAACCTGTTTTTGGCTGGTGGTTGCAAGTACCAGGTAATTTTTCGACTTGATCCCGCGCCCGGCCAGGCTTTCCAGTTGCATGCGCAATGCCGGGTCGCTGGCTTGCAGGCCGGCGGTATCAATCAGCACCACGCGCTTGCGCAGCAGTGGGTCGAGGGCGTTGGCCAGGGACTGGCCCGGGTCGACATGGGTCACCGGCACATTGAGGATCCGGCCCAGGGTCTTGAGCTGTTCCTGCGCGCCGATGCGGTAGCTGTCCATGCTCACCAGGGCAATGTTGTGGGCGCCGTACTTGAGAACATAACGGGCGGCCAGCTTGGCCAGGGTGGTGGTCTTGCCCATGCCGGCAGGGCCGACCATGGCAATCACGCCACCTTCTTCAAGGGGTTCGATTTCCGGGGTCTGGATCATCCGCGCCAGGTGCGCCAGCAACATGCGCCAGGCTTGGCGAGGTTCTTCAATGCCGGTGGTCAGCTCCAGCAGGTCGCGGGACAACGGGCCGGACAGGCCAATGCGTTGCAGGCGGCGCCAGAGGTTGGCCTGTTGCGGCTTGCTGCCCTGCAACTGGTTCCAGGCCAGCGAGCCCAACTGCACTTCCAAAAGCTCGCGCAGGCCATTGAGTTCAAAACGCATCGAGTCAAACACGCGCTGGTCAACCGCAGCGGCCGGTGCTGGCGCGGCGGGACGTGGCGGCTCGACAAAAGTCGGCTCTACCAGTGGCTCGGCCGCCGTCAGCGGCAGGCCGGCAAACAATTGGCGATTAGTGGTCGCATCGCTGTCGCCCCGCATGCTCAGCTCGGCCTGGGCCGAGACAATACGCGAGGCGGTCTTGCGCAACTCGTCTTCGAGTTCCATGTTCGGTACACGCGGCGCCAGGGCCTGGGGTTTGTAATCCAGGGCAGCCGTCAGCTCGACACCGCCGGCAATGCGACGGTTACCGATAATAGCCGCGTCGGCGCCCAGCTCATCACGAACCAGCTTCATGGCCTGACGCATATCGGCGGCGAAAAAACGCTTTACTTGCATAACCCACTACCTCAGCCGTTGGGCCCTACTGTCGCGACGATAGTCACTTGCTTATTGTCAGGAATTTCCTGGTAAGCCAAAACGTGCAAATTCGGTACTGCCAGGCGTCCAAACCGCGACAACATCGCTCGGACGGGGCCTGCCACCAGCAGAATCACCGGTTGGCCCTGCATTTCCTGGCGCTGTGCGGCGTCGATCAACGAACGCTGCAGCTTTTCAGCCATGCTTGGTTCCAGCAGAACGCCCTCTTCCTGGCCTTGCCCTGCCTTCTGGATACTATTGAGCAATATTTGTTCCAACCTTGGTTCCAAGGTGATTACAGGCAGCTCAGAGTCAAGCCCTACAATGCTTTGGACGATTGCACGCGACAATCCGACGCGCACCGCCGCTACCAGCGCGGCAGTATCTTGACTCTTGGCGGCATTGTTGGCGACAGCCTCGGCAATGCTGCGAATGTCCCGCACCGGCACCTGTTCGGCCAACAGCGCTTGCAACACCTTGAGCAGTTGCGACAGCGACAATACCCCCGGCACCAGCTCTTCAGCCAGCTTAGGCGAGGCTTTGGCCAGCAATTGCATGAGTTGCTGGACTTCTTCGTGACCAATCAGCTCGTGAGAGTGCTTGTACAGAATCTGGTTGAGGTGCGTGGCGACCACGGTGCTGGCGTCGACCACGGTGTAACCCAGGGACTGCGCCTGGCTACGCTGACTGACTTCGATCCACACCGCGTCCAGGCCAAAAGCCGGATCTTTGGCGGTTATGCCGCTGAGGGTGCCGAATACCTGGCCGGGGTTGATCGCCAGTTCGCGGTCGGGGTAGATCTCGGCTTCGGCCAGGGTCACGCCCATCAGCGTCAGGCGGTAGGCGCTGGGGGCCAGGTCGAGGTTGTCGCGGATATGCACGGTGGGCATCAAAAAGCCCAGGTCCTGGGACAGCTTCTTGCGCACGCCCTTGATCCGCGCCAGTAACTGGCCGCCCTGGTTGCGGTCCACTAGAGGAATCAGGCGGTAGCCGACTTCCAGGCCGATCATGTCGATGGGGGTCACGTCATCCCAGCCCAGCTCCTTGGTTTCCTGGGCGCGGGCCGGCGATGGCAGCAGATCTTGCTGGCGCTCCACCTCTTTCAAGGCCTGGACCTTGATGGTGTTTTGCTTCTTCCAGAACAGGTACGCCCCGCCGGCGGCCAGGGCAGCCATGGTCAGGAAGGAGAAGTGCGGCATGCCCGGCACAATGCCCATGATTGCCATAATGCCGGCCGCCACGGCCAAGGCCTTGGGCGAAGCGAACATCTGGCGGTTGATCTGCTTGCCCATGTCTTCGGAGCCGGACGCACGGGTCACCATGATCGCCGCAGCTGTAGATAACAACAGTGATGGCAATTGCGCCACCAAACCGTCACCGATGGTCAGCAAGGCGTACACCTTGCCCGCATCGCCGAAGGTCATGCCGTGCTGGAAGATACCGACCGCCATGCCGCCGATCAGGTTGATAAACAGAATCAGCAGGCCGGCAATGGCGTCGCCGCGCACGAACTTGCTGGCGCCGTCCATGGAGCCGTAGAACTCGGCCTCCTGGGCCACTTCCGAGCGGCGGGACTTGGCCTGGTTCTGGTCGATCAGGCCGGCGTTGAGGTCGGCGTCGATCGCCATTTGCTTGCCGGGCATGGCGTCGAGGGTAAAACGCGCGCTCACCTCGGAAATCCGCCCAGCACCCTTGGTCACCACCACGAAGTTGATGATCATCAGGATCGCGAACACCACGATACCGACCACATAGTTACCGCCGATCACCACCTCGCCGAAGGCCTGGATCACCTTACCGGCGGCGGCGTGGCCGTCCTGGCCGTGCAGCATCACCACCCGCGTAGAGGCCACGTTAAGGGCCAGGCGCAGCAGCGTGGCAACCAGCAAAATGGTGGGGAAGACCGCAAAATCCAAAGGCCGCAGGGCGTACACGCAGACCAGCAGCACGACGATGGACAGGGCAATGTTGAAGGTGAAGAACACGTCCAGCAGGAACGGCGGCATCGGCAACATCATCATTGCCAGCATGACCAACAGCAACAGCGGCACACCCAGATTGCCTCGCGAGAGGTCTGCTAGGGTGCCACGGGCTGTGTTGAACATATTAGAGCGATCCACCGGTATTCCTCGTCACCTTGAAGCAAACTTTTGACGCCGAGAGGCGTCCTGAAGGCGGTATTGCAAGAAGCCTTCCAACTTTTGCTTCAGGGACGAGATCGTTCCCACGCAGGAGCGTGGGAACGATCATCAGAGTGGACGCACGTTTGATGCCTGCTTGCCTTTCGGACCCTCTACAACTTCATATTCCACCTTCTGGCCCTCCGCCAGCGACTTGAAGCCGCTGCCTTGAATGTCCGAGAAGTGCACAAACAGGTCCTCTCCTCCGGCGTCTTGTGTGATGAATCCAAAGCCCTTTGAATCGGTAAACCACTTCACTGTGCCCGTTGCCATTGCCCTTCTCCCGAATCCGCATGTTCCCGGTCTATCAAAGCGCCCTGCACGGGGGCTGGCTACTGTCAAAGTTGACAGGTCGGGAGGGAGCTGGACGAACGGCAAACACCTGTTCCGACGCCATCGCGGGCAAGCCCTGATGCCAGTCAGTTAAGCGCAGATCCCCTGTGGGAGCGGGCTTGCTCGCGAAAGCAGTGGGTCAGTCAACATCAATGTTGGCTGGGCCGACGTCTTCGCGGGCAAGCCCGCTCCCACATTTGATCTTCACTGCTTTGAGGATTGCGTTCGCTTAATTGATCGGCATTAGGGCTTGCCCGCGATAGCGTCGGAAGAGGCAGCAGAAGACTCAGGAATCGCGACGCAAATCCGGCGGAATCGGCAAGTCCTTGAGCGGATCCGGACGCTTACCCTTGCCGGCACGGTATTGGCGGATCTGATACACGTAGGCCAACACCTGGGCCACCGCCAGGTACAACCCGGCCGGGATCTCGTGGTCGAGGTCAGTGGAGTAGAAGATCGAACGCGCCAGCGCCGGCGATTCCAGCAGCAGGATGTCATTGGCCTGGGCGATTTCGCGGATTTTCAAGGCAGTGAAGTCGCTGCCCTTGGCCAGCAGCAGCGGCGCGCCGCCCTTCTCCGCGTCGTACTTGAGCGCCACGGCGTAGTGGGTCGGGTTAGTGATGACCACGTCGGCGTCGGGCACCGAGGCCATCATCTTGCGCTGGGACATTTCGCGCTGCAGTTGGCGAATCCGCTGCTTCACTTCCGGCTTGCCTTCCTGATCCTTATGCTCGTCGCGCACTTCCTGCTTGGTCATCAGCAGTTTCTTGTGGCTTTCCCACAGCTGGATCGGCGCATCCACTGCGGCAATCAGGATCAGGCCACACGCCATCCACAATGAGCTCCAGCCCACCAGTTGCACGCTGTGGATGATTGCCAGCTCCAGCGGTTCATGGGCGATGCGCAGCAAGTCGTCGATATCGGACTTCAACACCACCAGCGCCACAAACAGGATGATAAAGAACTTCGCCAGGGCCTTGAGCAACTCCACCAACGCCTTGGCGGAGAACATGCGCTTGATCCCGGCCCCGGGGTTCATCCGGCTGAATTTGGGCGCCAGGCTGCCGGCCGCAAACAGCCAGCCCCCCAGGGAGATCGGCCCGATGATTGCCGCCAGCAACAACGTGATCAGCACCGGTTGCGCGGCCAGGATCGCGATTTTCCCCGAGTGCAGCAGGTAGATGCCCATGGCGCGCGGGTCCAGCAGCACATCCCTGGGCAGGGAGAAATTGTGCTTCATGATCTCCATCAGGTCCTGGGCCAGGCCACCGCCGTAGATCAGCAGGCCACCGGCCCCGGCGAGCATCACCGCCAGGGTGTTGAGCTCTTTGGAACGGGCGATCTCGCCCTTTTCCCTGGAGTCTTTTTTTCGTTTCTCCGTGGGGTCTTCTGTTTTGTCCTGACCACTCTCGCTCTCGGCCATGGCTCAGCGCGCCCGTGCCAGATCACGTAAAAACTGCAAGGCGTCACTGGCCAGCGGTTGATACTGATTGAGAATGTCGGCCAGGCCGATCCAGAAAATCCCCATGCCCAACACCAGGGTCAGCGGGAAACCAATGGCGAAGATGTTCAGTTGCGGCGCGGCGCGGGTCATCACCCCAAAGGCGATGTTGACCACCAGCAGCGCGGTGATCGCCGGCAATACCAGCAACAACGCCGCGCCCAGCACCCAACTGAGGCGCCCGACCACTTCCCAGAAGTGGTTGACGATCAAACCCTCGCCCACCGGTAAGGTGGTGAAACTCTCGGTAAGGATTTCAAAGGCCACCAGATGACCGTTCATGGCCAAAAACAGCAGGGTTACCAGCATGGTCAGGAACTGCCCGATCACGGCCACCGACACGCCGTTGGTAGGGTCGACCATGGACGCAAAGCCCATGCCCATCTGGATCGAGACGATTTGCCCGGCAATCACGAAGGACTGGAAAAACAGGGTCAGGGAGAACCCCATCAAGGCGCCGATCAGAATCTGTTCGGCGATCAGCAGCAGCGCACTGAGGTCCAGGGCATTGACCGGCGGCATCGGTGGCAGTACCGGCACGATGACCACGGTAATCGCCACCGTGAAAAACAGCCGTATGCGCTTGGGCACCAGGGTGGTCCCGAACACCGGCATAGTCATCAACAAGGCGCCCACGCGAAACATCGGCAGGATAAACGAGGCCACCCAGGTGCTGATCTGAGTGTCGGTCAACGCCAGCAAGGACTGCATCGGGTCAGCCAATCAACTGCGGAATACTGCCGTACAACTGCAGGATGTATTCCATGAAACTTTGCACCAGCCAGGGGCCGGCCACGATCAGGGTGACCAGCATCACCAACAGGCGCGGAAGGAAGCTCAAGGTTTGTTCGTTGATCTGGGTGGCGGCCTGGAACATCGCCACCAGCAGGCCCACCAACAGGCTGGGCACCACCAGCACGGCGACCATCACGGTGGTCAGCCACAGGGCTTCACGGAACAGGTCGACTGCGACTTCAGGTGTCATGCGCTAAACCCCGCCAAAACTGCCAGCCAGGGTGCCGATAATCAGCGCCCACCCATCCACCAGTACAAACAGCATGATCTTGAACGGCAACGAGATAATCAGCGGCGACAGCATCATCATACCCATGGCCATCAGCACACTAGCCACCACCAGGTCGATGATCAGGAACGGGATAAAGATCATGAAACCGATCTGGAATGCCGTCTTGAGCTCCGAGGTGACGAACGCCGGTACCAGGATGGTCAAGGGCGCCTGATCCGGGCTGGCGATATCGGTGCGCTTGGACAGGCGCACAAACAGTTCCAGGTCGCTGGAGCGGGTCTGGGACAGCATAAAGTCCTTGATTGGGCCTTGGGCCTTTTCCACCGCGTCCTGGGCGGTCATTTTCTCCGCCAGGTAGGGTTGCAGGGCTTGCTGGTTCACCTTGTCGAATACCGGCGCCATGATAAACAGCGTCAGAAACAGCGCCATGCCGGTAAGGATCTGGTTCGATGGGGTCTGCTGCAGGCCCAGGGCCTGGCGCAGGATCGAGAACACGATGATGATCCGGGTGAAGCTGGTCATGAGCATGACGAAGGCCGGGATAAAACTCAGCGCCGTCATGATCAGCAGGATCTGCAGGCTGACCGAATACTCCTGGGCCCCGGCCGCATTGGTGCCCAGGGTGATCGCCGGGATCGACAACGGGTCGGCGCCGAACGCCAGGGGCGCTGCCAGTAACAGCATGAGCGCCAATAGAACGCGCATTACTTCTTATCCTTCTGGTCCTTGCCCATCAGCTCCATCAGGCGCTGGGCGAACTCCGGTGTGGCGGCCTCGGTCTGGGCCACGCTCACGGGATGCTTGAGCACGTGCAACGGGGTAATCCGGCCAGGGGTGAGACCGAGCAGGATCTGCTCTTCGCCCACCTGCACCAGTACCAGGCGATCACGCGGCCCCAGGGCTCGCGATCCCACCAGTTCGATGACCTGGGCATTGCCCGGACCAATGCGCTGCACCCGGCGCAACAGCCAGGCGAGGAAAAAGATCAACCCCACCACCAGCAACAGGCCCAGCACCAACTGAGTCAATTGCCCAGTCACGCTGCTGCCGGCGGCCGGCGCGGCGACCTGGGCCACCGGTTCAGCCGCCATCACGGCCAGCGGCAACGCCCACAACAGTCCCAACCACCGGCGACTCATCTCAGCGCAGCTTCTTGATACGTTCGCTGGGGCTGATCACGTCCGTCAGGCGGATGCCGAACTTCTCGTTGACCACCACCACTTCGCCATGGGCGATCAGCGTGCCGTTGACCAGCACATCCAGCGGCTCGCCGGCCAGGCGGTCGAGCTCGATCACCGACCCCTGGTTAAGTTGCAGCAGGTTACGGATATTGATTTCGGTGCTGCCCACTTCCATGGAGATCGATACCGGGATATCGAGGATCACATCCAGGTTGGGCCCATCCAGCGAGACCGGCTCATGGTTCTTCGGCACGCTGCCAAACTCTTCCATAGGCAGGCGATTGCCCACTGGCGGGGTGGCGGCATCGGCCGCCAGCAAGGCGTCGATATCGTCCTGGCTGGCATCGCCGGTTTCTTCCAGGGCAGCCGCCCATTCGTCAGCCAGGGCCTGGTCTTCGGCGGAAGTGTTTTCGTGTTCGGTAGCCATTACATGTCCTCGGCGCAGCAAAAATCATCAATTAGGGGATGCATCAGCGACGGTTGATCGGCTCAACCACTTGCAACGCCAGGTTCCCTTTGTGGGAACCGAGCTTGACCTTGAACGACGGCACGCCATTGGCGCGCATAATCAATTCGTCTGGCAGTTCGACGGGGATCACATCCCCCGGCTGCATATGCAAAATGTCCCGCAGGCGCAGCTGGCGGCGCGCCACGGTGGCGCTCAGCGGTACGTCAACGTCCAGCAAGTCTTCGCGCAGGGCTTTGACCCAACGCTCGTCCTGGTCGTCCAGGTCGGACTGGAAGCCCGCATCGAGCATCTCGCGCACCGGCTCGATCATCGAATACGGCATGGTCACGTGCAGGTCGCCGCCGCCGCCATCGAGTTCGATGTGGAAAGTGGAGACCACAATGGCTTCGCTGGGCCCGACGATGTTGGCCATGGCCGGGTTCACTTCCGAGTTGATGTACTCGAAATTGACTTCCATGATCGCCTGCCAGGCTTCCTTCAGGTCGATAAAGGCCTGTTCCAGCACCATGCGCACCACGCGCAACTCGGTAGGCGTGAATTCACGGCCTTCGATCTTGGCGTGACGGCCGTCACCGCCGAAGAAGTTGTCCACCAGCTTGAACACCAGCTTGGCGTCGAGGATAAACAGCGCGGTGCCACGCAGGGGCTTGATCTTGACCAGGTTGAGGCTGGTGGGCACGTACAGCGAATGCACGTACTCGCCAAACTTCATCACCTGCACGCCGCCCACCGCCACGTCCGCCGAACGGCGCAGCATGTTAAACATGCTGATACGGGTGTAGCGGGCAAAACGTTCGTTGATCATTTCCAGGGTCGGCATGCGTCCGCGGACGATGCGATCCTGGCTGGTCAGGTCATAACTTTTGACGCTGCCGGGCTCGGCAGCCATTTCGGTCTGTACCAGACCATCGTCGACACCATGCAACAGCGCGTCGATTTCATCCTGGGACAGCAGGTCTTGCACGGCCATGTCGTGATCCTACTGCAATACGAAATTAGTGAAGAGCGCCTGCTCGACCACGACTTTGCCCAGTTCTTTCTGGGCCACTTCCTGCACGCTGGCAGTGACTTTCTGGCGCAGCATTTCCTGGCCCACGGGGGTGGCCAGGCTGTCGAAACTCTGCCCGGAGAACAGCATCACCAGGTTGTTGCGGATCACCGGCATATGCACCTTGAGGGCATCCATGTCCGCCTGGTTGCGCGCCTGCAAGGTAATGCTCACCTGCAGGTAGCGTTGCCGACCGTTCTGGTTGTAGTTGGCAACAAAGGCCGGGAGCATCTGCTCGAAGATTGCCGGTTGCTTGACGTTGCTGGCGGTCTCGGCCACAGGTACCGGCTTGCTCTGGGCACTGTGCATAAAGTACCAGGTAGCCCCCACCGACACGCCAATGGCCAATAACAAGGCCACGACAATCAGCAGGATCATCTTGAGCTTGCCCTTGCCTGCTGCAGGTACTGTTGCTGTCGCTGCGTCGTCACTCTTCGCCATGCCAATAATCCGTCACTATTCGGGGTTTCATAGATCCACGGGAAGGCAAGAGCAAGTGTTATGCCAGAGTTGTCACGGATTTCAGCAACAGCGCAAAACCAATGTGGGAGTGGGCTTGCTCGCGATAGCGGTAGATCAGCCAGCAACTAGGTAACTGACATACCGATATCGCGAGCAAGCCCGCTCCCACATTTTGATCGGTGTTGACCTCAGGTCAGGCGTAGTAGTCCACGGCGCTGGAGCCTATGACGGATTGGGCTATCGGTGCCGCCACTTCAGTGACTTCGCCCGCAAGGCCTGCGTCATGCCCATCGCTGTGTCCTCCACTGCCACTGACACCTCGCGCCTGGTTCTGTTGTTGCTCCTGACCCTGGCCCTGCCAGCCACGGGACTGGTCGGACACGTTCACGTCGACCTGGCCCATGCCCTGCTGGGCGAACATTTCCCGCAGGCGCCCGGACTGGCTTTCCAGGGCCTCGCGCACGGCGGCATGGCCGCTCATGAAGTTCACTTGGGCCTGCTGGTCGGCGGTGATGTTCACGCGGATATCCAGGCGTCCCAGTTCGGCCGGCTGCAATTGGATATCGGCAGATTTGAGGTTGGCGCTGGACAGGTACATGACCCGGTTCACCACCTCCTCGGTCCAGCCACCCTGATGCATGGCCAGCGGCTGGTTATTCAGGGGCAAGGCGTTGGTAGTCTTGGGGGTGGCAGCCTGGGTCAAGGCGGCCAGGCGATTGGCGAAGTCATCGACGCGAGTGTCACTGCTAGCGCCCTTCAAGTCCTTGAGGCCATCTTCGATCAGGCCGCTGAAAGCCTTCTCGCCACCCTGGTCGGTACTGTCCTTGGCCGCCTGCTGGTCAACCATGGCCGCCAGGCCGTTGCTGAAGTTCTGCGCGGCGGTGGGTTCAGCCTGGGTCGGCAGGTTCTTTTGCGCTGCCTGGCTGCTGGCAGACACATGACCGCCCTGCTCCATCGCCAGGCGCACGGCTGGCAATGAGTCCAGTGGGTCAGCTTCGGGGTCGAAAGGCACGACCTCTTCAGCGACCGCAGGGGTGGTCACCAGCAACGGCGTGGTGGCGTCATCCGCTACAGCGGCCTGGACCGCTACCGGAGCGGGTGTCAGCGCCGCGATCGAGGCCGGATCGACCACTGGCGGCTGGGCTTGCGCCAGATCCTTGTCCGCACCTTTGTCGTCATCGCTGGGGGCTGCCGCGTCGGCCTTGGCGGGCGGCGTGGCAGGCAAAGTCTTGCCGCTATCGGCAACCGCTGGAGTGCCAGCGGCAGGCTTGTCGTTGCCAACATCTTTCTTGGCGCTGGTGCTGGCTGGCTTGTCATGGCTCGGCTTGGGCGCCATATCCGCAGCCTTGGCCGGGGTCGCCTTTGACTCCTTGGCGAACACCTGTGCAAAGCCTGGCGCTTTGGCCCGCGTGTCTGCCGCCGTTGCCTGCGCATTCGCGGAGGACGCCTGGGGCTTGACCGCAGGAGCGGCTTGCAGGAGCGAGTTGGGGGCTAGAGGCATAAGTCAGGTCTCCGCTGCGCAGGGTCGAGGGCGCAGGCAGAAGATAGATAGCAAAAGTCGGGCCAGATTTTCAGGGCGGGCCTGCCGAGCCTAGAAGCGCTGGCGCTCCGACTCATACAGCGGCTTGACCAACGCAAACTCGTGATCAATCTGGTCGACCAGTTTGCCCAGGTCGGTAACCTCTTCCTTGGCCGACTCAGCCTCCAGTCGCTGGCACAACAGCGCCAGGCGCACCGCACCGAGGTTGCCGCTGCTGCCCTTGAAGCTGTGGGCGATACGCCCCAGGGCCTTGGCGTCATCGCGCGCCTTGCGCAACGCTTCAACGCGCTTTTGCGAGTCATCGAGGAAGGTGTCGAGCAAGTGGGGGTATTCACCCTCCATCACTTCCTGCAAACCCACCAACACTTCAGGGTCCATATGTATCTGCGTCACTTGTTCGCTCCTTGATCAAGAATCGACGGATTATGCCAGAGCCTCCCAGCAAAACTCCACGCACACACTGCGCCCGCCATCTGTCCAACGTACATTGCTGCTCAGTTGCCGGACCAGGTTCAGCCCGCGCCCGGACAAACGGTCGATATCCAACGGCCGCGCCAGGACTGTTTCGACATCAAACCCGGCGCCGCTGTCTTCGATACGCAGGCTCAGGCAACCACCCGCCTCGGTTGGAACCACGTTCACATGCACACGCACGTGGCCGCTGTTCAACTGGTCGAGCCGCTCATTGCGCTGGCGATAATAGCTGGCAAAGCCCTGCACATCGCGTTTGAGTCGGGAGTCCAGGCCCAGCACGCCATGCTCCAGGGCATTGGAGTACAGCTCGGCCATGACACTGTACAGCGCTCCGCTCTGGCCGCGCAGGCCATGTATTTCCAGGAGTAACTGCAACAGGTATGGCAATGGGTTGTAACGCTTGAGGGTCTCGGCACGAAACTCGAAACTCACCGACCAGTCCAGCGGGCAGGACTGGCCGCTGTCGGTGTACTGCAGGGGTGGCGCCAACAGCGATTGCTCGGCCAGCAGGGTGATTTCGACCAGGCTGATATCGTCCCGCACCTGCCCTCGAAATGCGGCAAGCGCCTGTTCGATTTCAACAAACAACTGCTCAGGCTCGCGGTTGGCGGCAAACACCCGTTGCAGGCGCTCGGCCCCAAACAACTGGTCGTTGGCATCGGCGGTATCAATCACCCCATCGGACAGCAAGAACACCCGGTCGCCCAAGGCCATGGGCCAGACCTCGGTGCGGTCGTCAAAGGCCTCGGGCGCCAGCACCCCCAGGGGTAAATGCCGCGACACCAGCGGCGTACGCCGCCCCGTGACCACTTCATGCACATAGCCATCAGGCATGCCGCCGTTCCATACCTCCACCACCCGCCGCTGGTCACTGAGACACAACAGCGTGGCACAACAGAACATATCCACCGGCAGGATGCGTTTGAGCTTGGCGTTCATCTCCCGCAGAGTCTGCGCCAGGCCATAGCCCTTGGCGGTCATGCCGTAGAACACCTCGGCCAGAGGCATTGCGCCGACCGCCGCCGGCAAGCCATGCCCGGTGAAGTCGCCCAGCAGCACGTGCATATCGCCCGACGGCGTATAGGCCGCCAGCAGCAGGTCGCCATTGAACAGCGCATAGGGCGATTGCAGGTAACGGATATTGTGCGCCGCGTTCAGGCAGCCAGAGTGGGCGACCTTGTCGAACACCGCCTTGGCCACCCGTTGCTCATGCAGCAGGTAGTCATGGTGACGGGCGATCTGGTCGCGCTGCTCAAGCACGGTGGCCTGCAACCGACGCGGGCGGTCCATGGCGTTGATCTTCGCGGCCAGGATGATCTGGTTATAGGGCTTGGCCAGAAAGTCATCGCCACCGGCATCCAGGCAGCGCGCCAAGGCTTCGCTCTCACGCAGGGAGGTGAGAAAAATGATCGGCACCAGCGCCTCGCCGGCCAACTGCTTGATCCGCCGGGCCGCCTCGAAGCCGTCCATCACCGGCATCAGCGCATCCATCAACACCAGTTGCGGACGCTCACGGGCGAACACCTCGACCGCTTCCTGGCCATTACTGGCACTGAGCACCCGATGCCCCTGGCGGCGCACGATGCTCGACAGCAGCAGCCGGTCGGCAGCGCTGTCCTCGGCGATCAGTACTGTGAGAGTGTCCAGAGCCTGGGCACTCAACTGATGTCGAACAGTTTGTCGAAGTTGGAGATAGCGAGGATCTTGCGCACATCGGAGTTGCTGTTGATCACGCGCACATCCGCGTCATCACCAGCGTGATCACGCAACAGCAGCAACATGCCCAGGGCCGAGCTGTCGAGGTAAGTGGCCTCTTTCAAGTCCACGACGTAGGTTTCGGGAACCTTGTAGAACCGCTCATAGGAATCACGAAAGGATTGATGACTGCCGAAATCGAACCGGCCCTTGATTGCGATCGTCAATTTCTTCCCATCCAGGGATACTTCTGACTCGACTGACATACGACTGCTTCCTTGTCGTGGGTATGTGCAACAAGGTTTAGCAGGTGATCGGAGAGTGGGCAACAAACGCAATCAAATGTGCGGTGAGCTTGTGTGGTGTGGGCTTGCCTGCGATAGCGGTTTATCAGAAAAAATGAGCGACGGATCCGCCGATATCGCAGCATGAGTATCTACACGACTGCTCTTTTTTGGTTGTTGGGGATGTGTACATATCCATTGCTGCGGTCACGGCAGCTTAGGGTTCCGCCCTTACGGCGGGTCACTTTTGGAAAAGAGCCCGGAGTGCCGGCCCAGCCAAAAGTAACCAAAAGGGCTCCTGCCCCACCACTCGGCACCTCGCCTAGGCTCGGTGTGCCCGTCATCCGACATTGATTTGGGGGGCCGCCGCGATGGGCCATCCATGGCCCAGCGCGGCTAACCCGGCGTCCTGCCGGGTTACCCCCCAAATCAATATCGGATGACGGCCAGCGTGGTTTAACGGGGCGCCTCAGATCAAAATCACAAGCAAAGCGAGGCGGCCTGACAGCCGACCTGATCGTCGAAGCGTGCGCG
>NZ_JAARMB010000031.1:0-38127 GCF_012985615.1 Pseudomonas sp. WS 5412 | reverse complement strand
CTTTGAGGTCCATAGGTTTCAGCTCTTCCCAGGGCATGGTCAGATCCTCACAAAATCGACCCTGCCAGTTAATAACTGTTACCTATGTGCGTGAACTGATTTGTAACCCATGTGGGTGAGTCATACCTGTCAGGTTCCCGCGCCACGTTTTGCGAGATTTGAAAACGTGGCGCGGATTTGATGCGTCCAGCTTTGGAGGCATCTTCCACCAGCGGTGGTAAACCTACACTGCTACCAGGTATTCCGATTGGGCCTTGCGTGGACTGTCGAAACTGATGCCCTTTTTTGGACAAGTAGCGATCCTGGGCTAACGTCATGGCCACAGGCCAGATAGCCGGCCTGCTCACGAGCTACCGTACAAAGGAAAGGTAATGGAGCGTTATAGGAACTTAGGAGGAGACTCAAATGTGGCCGCATTTGAGATAGGGAATGGTTCAATCACTGTCGAGTTTAACGACCGTTCGCAGTATCTCTATACCAGTGAAAGCGCTGGGCCAGGGTCTATTGCAGAAATGCATCGGCTGGCTAGGGCTGGCCAAGGACTGAATAGCTACATTGGGCGCGTGGTCAAGAAAGGCTACGCGAGAAAAATTCGCTAAGAGGCAGATGCAGCACGCTTTCGCATTTTGAAGGCGTGCCCTGGTTTGAGTGGGCCAAGGTCACTTTTATCTGAAGGTGTTGCTTTCATAGCAACACCTGTTCCAGCCTGCTGTCAGGAGAAGCGGTAGCCAAGCAGACCAACCGGTCCGAGTCGGCTCATGTGGTCTGTCTCGATAGGAGGGGAGATGGCACTATCTCGGGTCTTGCAGCAACGGTATGGTGATGTTGATCCCCCCTGTGTTGCTCTGTAATCAGTGTGCTGTTTTCCACTCGCTGAGTGAGACCTAATTGTCTCAGTGAGACAGAATTGGCTCTATCGCCGCCATTACCAAAGCCCTGTCGGATATTGGTCCTCAGTCTCCTAATGCGTTATCCGTGGTTGTCCCCAATTTTTGCCTGTCCAGTGTGCTGCCCTGGGAGGGGGCTGATGTTAGATTTTTGATCGCTAACGCTAACGTTACTGGAGTGCTGAGCGGGTGGGTATTGGCGTAGTGTGAGTATGTTCGGCTCGCTCAGATGACCCCTCCTCAGTTAAGCTAGTGATTGATCGTCCGAAAGGCTCATGCTCACTGCATGAGGCATGCTTGATAAAAATATGGTGCGAGGGAAAGCAAGAATGTTAAGGAAAAGACGATGGTCCCTTTGGGCAAAGCGAGCGGTAGGGGAGCTCAACATCGTTTCTGGAGTTGCAAGCCTGGGTGGAACTACCATTGGCCTCGCTGGTTGGTCAATGGTTGCGGGGACAGTAGCTACTGTTCTAACTTACGGTGGCGCAGCTATTGTAATTGGATCATTAGGCGCTGCCTTTGTTCGTGCAATTCCGCCCGCAACAAAAAGACCACAGGATTTAGTTGGACAAACGATACCGTTAGATGAAATTGAAAATATTTATCCAAAAATAATGACGCTTGCTGTTGTGGGTGAAAGTAAAGTCGGGAAAACAACTCTGAAAGATCGGCTGTCTTTTACGCCGTCGATATATGTGAGGACGCAAGATACTAGTGCTTATGTGACAAGTTTTCAAACATCTCCACCTACTTATATAGCGATATTGGATGGTGGGGGAGAGCGTTTCTCTCATCAATTTAAACTCGCAGAGCAGTGTCAATGTTTGTGTGTTGTTATCGATCATAACTCCTCTGACTCGGACGTGGATGTGGATCAGGTGCGTCTAAACGCCCATAGAGAGTTTTCTAGGCAGATAAGGCAGCACTTGGATGATAGTTCGTCTGAAAGTAAGCTATGGGTGCGCCTGCTAATTAATAAGCATGATTTGTGGGGTGAGCTCTCTGCGGACAAACAAAAAATGATCAGTGATTTTTATACCGAAGAATTGAAACTTTGGAGGCAGGGGAACCGAGCTCATTCAATAGAGGCGCTGGTATTCTCTAACGAGGATGCATCAGACGTAGCTAGGTTTGTCGAGAAGTTAAAGCAGACAGCGACTAATTGAGGTGCAGATATGAGCTTTAATGGTCGGGCTGTTGTGATAAAAAACTCGCCAGTTGAATTTGTCGTTTCTGGCCCGCTGGAAGGGCGTGATCGGATAATTATTCGTAGTGAAAATGCAGGGTTGGATCTTATCGGTAAGGCGATACAGAGCGGAGGGAAGCAAAGAAGAAGAGGTTGGGCGTCATCATTTTTTACGTTATTCAATCGGGATCAATATCTGAATACTGTGGTCGGTGGTTTTGTCCCTGATGTTCGGCCTGAAATTGATGATCGATACTCAATGCTCGCCTTTACTTGGAGGGGTTATGCCACTAGTAGTGGTGTAAGAAGAGTGGAGGGTGAGTTTCGGCAGTTCTATAGGGATATTCATTTTGCGTATCTGAGGAGAGATGAGGATGATGTTGAGATTCAAATTTCACCACTGATTTATCAGTGCTCTCTAGAAGATAAAAGGGCTACTGATTCACGCCGCCTTGCTAGATACTTATTGGGTGCTTACGCAGTATTAGGTATGGCTATGGTCGCTTGGTATGTAGTCAGATTTTTTTGAGGTTAATGTGTGTCAATATGAATCGCCCCGGGTTTCGTAGACACCTCTTTGCCTTAAACTGAGGCCTATTAGGAGGTGCCATGAGCAACCCGCGTTACCCCGAAGAATTCAAAATCCAAGCAGTCAATCAAGTGACCGAAAAGAGGCTGCCTGTCGCTGATGTGGCGGCGCGTCTTGGCGTGTCGACGCATAGCCTCTATGCCTGGATAAAGCGCTACAGCAAACCTCAACAAGAACGGCAGCAGGATGATGATCAGCACGCTGAACTGCGTCGTCTGCGAGCCGAACTCAAGCGGGTCACCGAAGAGCGAGACATCTTAAAAAAGGCCGCCGCGTACTTTGCCAAGGAGTGCGGTTGAAGTACGCCTTTATCAAGCAGCGAGCGGGCGACTATTCCATTCGACGGCTTTGCCTGACGCTGAAAGTCCATCCCAGTGGTTATTACGCTTGGTTGTCTGAGCCGCAATCTGCACGCGCTAAAGACGACCAGCGATTGCTGGGTTTGATCAAGCACTCGTGGCTGGAGGGCGGCGGAGTTTATGGCTATCGCAAAATCCATGACGACCTGCGCGAGGTCGGTGAAGATTGTGGTCGGCATCGTGTGGCGAGGTTGATGCGTCTTGAAGGTCTGCGCTCTCAGACAGGGTATCGACGTCGCCCTGGAAAGTACGGCGGTAAGCCAGCGGTCGCCTCACCCAATTTGCTGAAGCGCCAGTTCGATGTCGTGGAACCCAACAAGGTTTGGGTCACCGACATCACCTATATTCGTACGTATGAAGGCTGGCTGTATTTGGCGGTGGTGCTGGATCTGTTTTCCCGTCAGGTCGTTGGCTGGTCAATGAAGTCGCAGATGACCAGTGATTTGGCCATTGATGCGTTATTGATGGCGGTTTGGAGGCGAAAACCGAAACAAGAGGTGATGGTTCACTCCGACCAGGGCAGCCAGTACAGCAGCTCCGATTGGCGCAGTTTTTTGAAGGCAAACAATTTGGTTGCCAGCATGAGCCGCCGAGGCAATTGTCATGACAACGCTGTGGCTGAGAGCTTTTTCCAGCTTCTGAAACGGGAACGAATCAAGCGGAAAATCTACACCTCACGGCAAGATGCTCGTAGTGGTGTGTTCGATTACATCGAGATGTTCTACAACCCAAAACGCCGCCATGGTTTCAACAATCAACTGTCACCGGTAGAGTTTGAAAAGCGTTACGCAATGAGCTTGCAAGGTGTCTAGAGAATCCGGGGCGATTCACTCTTGAACCATCAACCCGCGAATCTCTGGATTGAGATCCTTTTGATTCAGTCCCATGTTGCTCCCTCAACTATTTGACGAAACTGGCGCACAGGAAAGTGAGCCATTGTCGAGGTAGCGTAGCTCAATGCCAGCATTTGCTTCGGAGGATGCCCGCTATTGCCTAGTTGCATCCCTAATTCTTAGAGCCGTCGTGGTGGAGTAGTCGGCGTGCCGGGCCGTTGCGCGGATGCCAGGCCAGCTTCGAGCAACTCCGTCACGCGCTTGTGCAGATCGGCGTCGACCGGGTGGCCCTGATACTTTCCCTCGTTCTTCTCCGCGTCCCACGGGGGGGGGGCTGGCAGTTCGAACTTGCCCTTGGGCGCTATTTTTTCAATTACTAGTTGTTGGCTTCAAGGATGCAGCTTTTTGCCGTGACAGCGTGGCGGCAGCACTTATCTCGATTATGTGAGCTATACATAGTGCAGAGTGGTGCGCAGTAGTGGCGGTTTCATATTGCGCTGGTTCCGCTCAAGTCAAGGACGAAGGAGAAGCGCAAATGGTCAGTTACCCACAGCGTGTTTGGGACAATATCGTTCCGCTCTCTGTTGGCAAGACGCTGCCAGAGGCTTTTGAGGAATGGTCTTTCAAAGATGTGGTAAGGGATCACGAGCACCCAACTGAGACGTGTGAGCTTTGTGATCAGGAGTCGCTTCGTTATCAGTTTGAGATTCGAAACGCACTCACAGGCCACGCGCTTTGGGTCGGCTCTCACTGCATACTCAGGTTCGGTGTTTCGGTATTTGAAGCGGGCCGCAAACTCTCGGCAAAGGACACACAGAAAAAACTGGATCGTTTGACTCAGAAGATGCGCGACGATGCTTGCTTGCGATCGCTGCAGAAGCTCGCCGACGCAGAGGGTGGCTCAATACTCGCGAATGCCCTTCGCTACTACCAAGGTCATGGGTACCTTTCTCCGAAATTTGCCTTCGTGGTTCTGTGGCGGCTGAAGGAAAACGACATTGACCATAGTCCTTCGTTTTTTAAGGTTGCCCTTCGGCGCGATCAGCATAAAAAGGACTTGCGAGAGATGAGGCTGTCGAGCGTTCACATGATCTGGCCAGCACTGTCGTCATCTCAGCGCGAACTCGCGATAAGGCTTGGGCATCGTGCGCCACCACCGCCGTTGTCGCCTCTCTCATCATTTCCAAACCTTCCGCCCTTGCCGCTGCCCTAAGGGTTACTCTGGCCTCTGGCGCCTGATCTTCATAACCGTCGTGGTTGAGCATGAAGCGTGTCGAGCCGCGGCGCGAACTCCAAGACCTGCCGCAAGTAGTTCCTTCACACGCTTGTGCAGATCCACATCGACCGGCCGGCCCTGATACTTGCCGGCGGCTTTAGCTTTTTCGATCCCCTGAGCTTGGCGCTCTCGTCTCTGTTCGTAATCCTTGCGGGCAATGGCGGCCATCATCTCCACTAGCATTGAGTTGATTGCTCCAAGTATCCGCCCGGTGAACCCATCGCCTTTTGTGTCCTGCATTCCCAGGTGGCTCGTTGGAAGGTCGAGCGCGACGATGCGCAAGCCCTTGGACTCAATTGCAGCTTTGAGCTTCTGCCAGTCCTCTACAGGAAGGCGTGAGAGGCGATCTATCGACTCCACCAGCAACAACCACAGGATTTAACGAAGGCGAGGAAGATGGTGAGCGAGTCGGTATCGATCTACAACCACGAGCGTCCGCACCTGTCTTTGAAATACAAAACGCCCGATGCGATGCATCGGGCGTTGGAATGAAACAGGTATAAACCTATTTCAGGACTAGACACCGCCCAGCCCCGCCAGATCCTCATCCCACCCTGCCTTCAAATCAGCTCCTGCGGAGAAATCACCCAAGCGCTGCAGGGCATCTTGTACAGCAGGTGTTCCACCGTGCTGCCGATTAATCGGTCCATGGCCCGATGGCCTATTCGGCCCATCACAATCACATCGGTTTCATAGGCACTCGCGTAGCTGGCAAGCACCTTGGCGGGGTTGCCCATGATCATGTGCCGGCGCTCCGGTGGAATACCGTTGCGCTCCGCCAGTTCGTGGAAGGCATCGGCCTGGGCGTCAAACAGTGTCCGGGCTTTGCTGGAGGAGAAGAAGCTTGCGCCATTTTCGAAACCGAATTCATCGGCACTGATAGCTGAAAGGTCGTGGGCATAAATGACGTCTAGTTCTGCGTGACAGATGCTCGCCAGTTTCGCGGCCTCTTGCACAATGGTGTCGTTGAAATCTTTGTATTGCCCGTCGCGATGAAAAGGGTCTACTGCAGCGATGATCTTGCGGGGCAGGGCGTGGTGCATATGGCTGACGAAATGCAAGGGTACCGGGCATTCGCGCAACAGGTGGACATCCAGTGGCGTAAACATCAGGCGTGAAAGCAGCGATTCATGCTCCAGCGCCTTGATCAACACCGCCATGGGTTGTTCTTTGAGGTGGATGAGGATTTCCTGCAAGGGGTCGTTCACCCAGACCACTTCAGTGGTGACATGCACCCCGATTCTGCGCAACGGGCGGGCCTGGTCTTCCAACCATTGGCGATGGCGTTCGACATAGCCGATGCGCATTTGCTCCAGCGCTTGCTCGTTGACCAGCCCGGCCGTTGCCAGCCCCTCGAGATAGTCAAATGCCACGATGTGCAATGCCGCATCCGCAGCCTTGGCCAGGGCGGCGGCTCGATCGAAAGCGGGGCTGTTCTCCATCAAGGGTGGGACGACCAACATGAAGCGTGATTGATCAGACATGACATCTCTCCCGTAGGTAAATGCGCAGGTGCCCGCCCCAATCGCCGCGCAGCTATTGGAACCTGAAACCTCGCAATTAGAGTGTGGCGGACTGCGGGAGGCCGGGTTGATCTTTGTCAAACCCAGAGGGCAATCGGGTGGCAACCCGACGTGCGGTCGGTCAGCGACGAAATTGTTGACCATTATCAATCTTTCCAGTGTTTCCTCGGCGCAGTCTTATAGGCGTGCCGAACCTGGCGCACCCACAGTGGCGGAGGATCACCATGGCGACCATGAAAGCGGCTGTTTTCGTTGAAAAGAACCGGATCGTCCTGGAAGACAAACCCATCCCCACTGTGGGGCCCCTGGATGCTTTGATCCGGATTACCACGACGACCCTCTGCGGTACCGACGTGCACATCTTGCGCGGTGAGTATCCGGTGGCCAAAGGGCTGACGGTGGGGCATGAGCCCGTAGGGGTCATTGAGCAGTTGGGCTCGCAGGTGCGCGGCTTTGTCGAAGGGCAGCGGGTCATTGCCGGTGCCATCACTCCCAGCGGGCAAAGTTACGCTTGCCTCTGTGGCTGTGCTTCGCAGGATGGCCCGGACACCCGCCACGGTTTTCGCGCCACGGGTGGCTGGAAGTTCGGCAATAGTATTGACGGTTGCCAGGCGGAGTACGTGCTGGTGCCAGACGCCACCGCCAATTTATGCCCGATTCCGGACGGCCTCAGCGATGAGCAGGTGTTGATGTGCCCGGACATTATGTCCACCGGTTTTTCCGGGGCAGAGCGCGCCGAGGTCAGCATCGGCGATACCGTTGCGGTGTTCGCCCTCGGGCCAATCGGCCTCTGTGCAGTGGCCGGCGCGCGTCTCAAGGGCGCGACTACCATCATTGGCGTCGATGCCGTGCCTGCGCGGATGAGTGTTGCGCGGCGCCTGGGGGCCACCCATGTGGTCAACTTCAAGGACGGTAATGTCGTCGAGCAAATCATGGCCTTGACCGATGGCCGTGGGGTGGATGTGTCCATCGAGGCATTGGGCACGCAAGGCACGTTCGAGTCCGCTTTGCGGGTCTTGCGCCCCGGTGGTCGGTTATCCAGTCTCGGCGTTTATTCCAGTGACTTGCGCATACCCCTGGATGCCTTCGCCGCCGGGCTCGGGGACTACAGCATTGTCACGACCCTGTGCCCCGGCGGCAAAGAGCGTATGCGCCGGCTGATGGCGGTGGTTAACAGCGGCGGTGTGGACCTGTCACCCCTGGTAACCCATCGTTTCAAGCTCGACGACATTGAAGCGGCCTATGAGCTGTTTGCTCACCAGCAGGATGGTGTGATGAAGGTCGCGATTACGCCGTGAAGATGGGGTTAGAGGTGGTCTGGAGGTCGTCAATGCTAATTGATATCACGCAGGAGCAGGCAACCGCATGCTGGGTTGTGCACATGGAGTGTGTCGCAGTGGAATTCAAAACCCTGGAGGGTGCGCAGGCATTCGTCAGGCGACTCCGGACGCGTATAGACGCGCCGCATGCCTGGCCGATCGATGTCGATCCGCCCCCTGTCCGGCGAGCGGCCCACGCAGCCCGATAGCCCGGCGACATGGTTGCAACGGTTCGGCCGACCTCGTGGAGTCACGAGTGGGTCGCAAGGCAAGGCCAGCATCGATGACAAAACCATGAATGAAACCCTCGGGATGGCAGGCGCGGCAACCGCACTGGGGATCGGTATGCTCATTGGGCTGGAGCGCGAGCGGCACAAAGGGCAGGGACAAGGCCGCGCCTGTGCAGGGCTGCGCACGTTTGCGATCACCGCGCTGTTGGGTTATGTGGCGATGCAGGTCGGCGCCGGTCTGCTAGTCGGGATCGTGGCGATAACCCTTGGGTTGCTGGTCACCGTGGCGTACTGGCGCAGCCTGAGCGATGACCCGGGCGTCACCAGTGAAGTGGCATTGATCACGGTTTTGCTGCTGGGTGCGATGTGCAGTACATCGCCCGAACTGGCGATCGCCATTGCCGTGGTGATCGCGGGCCTGCTGACCTATCGACAGAAGCTGCACTACTTTGCCCGTAACCAACTGACTGATGTGGAGGTGCGCGACGGCCTGGTACTGGCGACTGCTGCGCTGGTGGTGCTGCCGCTGGTTCCTGACCGCTTTATCGGCGCCTACGCCGCGATCAACCTGCGCACCATTTGCACGCTCACGGTATTGCTCATGGTAGTGGGGGCGGTGGGGCATATTGCTGTGCGCACTCTGGGCACCCGGTATGGGTATGCAATCAGTGCCATTGCTTCCGGATTTGCCTCTAGCACCGTGACCATTGCCGCCATGGGGCATATCGCCGCCAGGGAGCCGGACAACATCAAGGTCTTGAGTGCCGCCGCGATCTTCTCCAACCTGGCGACTGTCACCCAAGTCGGGCTGATCATGGGGGCGGTCGACAGCAGTCTGTTACGTCATATCTGGGGACCGCTGTTGTGCGGCGCCGCTGCCACAGCGCTGTATGGACTGTGCTTGATGTTTCCCCGGCCCGCGAATGGCGTGGGGCAACCGATCAAGGTCGGTGGCGCGTTCAATCTCAAGCTGGCGCTGGTGGTCTCATTGACCATGACCGGCATCACTTTCCTGTCGTCGGTGATGCTCAATCACTTCGGTGAAACCGGAGTCATGCTCACGGCGACCCTGTCGGGCTTCGCCGATGCCCATTCCTCGACAGCATCAATTGCGACATTGGCCAAGTCCGGTCAGTTGCCACTTAGCGCCACCACCATTCCTATACTGATTGCAGTCAGCAGTAACACGCTGAGCAAATGCCTGGTGGCGTGGATCAGCGGCGGGCGACGGTTCGCCGCTTACGTTATCCCGGGTCAGGTCTTGCTGACGCTGGCCATGTGGGCCGGGATCTTGCTTCTTTGAATCACATTCAACCTGGTACCTGATGAAGATCAAGTTGGCTGAGTCGGGTGCGTTCACTCTATAGGTGTCAGCAACCAAAAGGCCACGTGCCGAGGTGTCCCATGTCGCAGGCTCAGCGTTTACTGTTAATTGCCCCCTCAACCCTGACCCGTACACCCGCGTTCGAGCGGGCCGGCGCGTTGGCCAAGGCGATGCAAATGCCTTTGCACATTGTCGCATTTGACTACTTGCAGGCCTTGGCGGTGGCCGGCCTTTTTGCCCCTGAACAAATGAACCGGGCCCGTGACGGTTATTTGCAAAACCACAGGCAGTGGCTCACGGAGCAGGCGGGGTTGATCAGCCAGCACGGGGTACAGGTCACCAGCGAAGTGGTGTGGGTGCAACACCCTTACGAAGAAATCATGCACTTTGTCAGTGAGATGCCACTGGCGTTGATCATCAAGGATGCGCAGGAAGAATCAGCCTTGCAGCGGATCTTTTTCGCACCGCTGGACTGGCAGTTACTGCGCGATTGTCCGGTACCTGTGCATTTGGTGACCAACGCGCTCAACCCTCGGCCGCGCAATATCCTGGCCATCGTCGATGTGCTGCGCGACGAGGAGCAGGACAATGTGTTCAACGACCAGATCATCAACGCAGCGGTAAAGCTGGCCAACGAATGCGATGCCCACCTTGAGTTGATGCATGTGTATGACTGGGCGGCGATTTACGTCCAGGACATGGGATTTGGTGCCTTGCCCCTGGCCACTGGGATTTATGAGGCGCTGGGCACGACTCAGCGGGAAGTGTTTGCCGCCATGGCTGAACGCCATGGTGTACCGCCGGAGTATCGCCACTTCATCGAGGGCAACCCGGTGTTGAGTATTTGTGAGTTCGCTGCCGAGCATCGCACGGACATCATTGTGATGGGCACGGTTCAGCACAAGGGGTTGAACAAGTTGCTCGGGACCACCGCTGAACAACTCCTGCAGCGGGCGCCCTGCAGTGTGCTGGCAATCAAGCCCGGGCGGGTATTGCAATCCTGAGCAGGCAATGGCCCCGCGCTGGAGCGTTGAGCGCAGCAGCGCGGGGCCGTGGCTCTACAGATGCCGGCTATGGATCACTTGGTGGGAGTCACGGGGATCAATGCATGACTCGAAGCCCAGTGCTCTGACCAGGTTACGCATGGGGATATTGCTGGCGGCATCCACCGAATACATCCGGCGGTAGCCATTCTTGCTGGCGGCGTTGATCAAATGTTTCATCAGTAGAGTGCCCAGGCCCAGGTGCGCCCATTCATCGGCTACTGTTACTGCGCACTCACAGTCATCCTTGCCGGTAGCGGCGTAACGGCTGATGCCGATCTCGATCAGATGACCGTTTTCGTGCGCCAGCGCGATATAGGCCACTCGATGTTGGTTATCGGTGTCCATCAACGTATTGAGCAGGCTGTCACTGGGCTCGTTGATCTGCGCCAGGAAGCGCATATGTCTCGATTCGGGGGACAAGCGTTTGATAAACGCATACTCACGCTCGCGATCCTTTTCCTCGAGCGGCCGTATCAGTACGTGGCGACCGTCCCTGAGCGATTCGATCCAGTGTTCTGCGGTGACGGTGGCATAAACTGCCGCCGCCCGATCATTGTGGTCTTTGAAGGTGGGCATGGGTGAACCTCCATCTGATGTGAAAGGCCGGCGCGCGCAGATAAACCTCGCGGTGCTTCCTTTCTACGTCGTTGAGGGCTTTGGGCGCTGATCTGGATCAGCTACTTGTGTTGGCATCCTTGATTTTCGGATGACTGAGGTGGATTACGCGGCGGCCCTGGGCGGATCAGCCATTTACGGAATTGGCGGCCCGTCACCCAGGCAGTTGATTGAAATCAACTGCACCTGCGTCATTAAGAGCGATCAATGGCACTTCCCTTGAGTATTCATGGAGACGGCTATGCAGATGACATTTCTCGGTGCTGCGGGCACGGTCACCGGCAGTAAATACCTGCTGCAGCACCACGACCATCATGTACTGATCGACTGCGGCCTTTTCCAGGGCTATAAACAGCTGCGGCTGCACAATTGGGATGCGCTGCCGTTTCCGATCGGTGAACTCGATGCGATTGTGCTTACCCATGCCCACCTGGATCACAGTGGCTATCTACCGGTCCTGGTACGCAATGGCTATCGCGGGCCGGTCTATGCCACGCCTGCGACCTGTGACCTGCTGAAGATTCTGCTG
The DNA here is from genome assembly GCF_012985615.1 of Pseudomonas sp. WS 5412. NCBI lineage: Bacteria > Pseudomonadati > Pseudomonadota > Gammaproteobacteria > Pseudomonadales > Pseudomonadaceae > Pseudomonas > Pseudomonas sp. WS 5412. The sequence goes on along the minus strand of NZ_JAARMB010000031.1, from coordinate 26,411 downwards.
CTAGACAGTGGTCGCCTCCAGGAAGAAGAGGCTGAGTTTGCCAATCGGCATGGCTTTTCCAAGCACAGCCCGGCGGCGCCGCTGTATACCGAACAGGACGCCGAGCGAGCGCTGAAGCTGTTACGGCCGATCGAGCTGCATAACAGGATTGAGATCGTCACCGGCATGACCCTCCAACTGCGCGGCGCCGGGCATATATTGGGCGCGGCCACGGTCGAGGTGGTCGCCGATGGCGTTACGCTTGTGTGCTCGGGAGACTTGGGGCGACCCGACGACCCCTTGATGTTCGCTCCGGAGACCATCGAGCAGGCGGACTACCTGTTGGTGGAGTCGACCTACGGTGACCGCAAGCACCCGGCCGAGCTGCCAGAGGAGCAATTGGCCGACGTCATCACCCGCACCGCGCTGCGCCATGGCATTACCCTGGTACCTTCCTTCGCCGTCGGTCGGGCGCAGTTGCTGATGTACCACTTGTATCGGCTCAAGCAGCAACACTTGATTCCCGATGTGCCGATCTATCTCAATAGCCCCATGGCCACCGACGTCACCACGTTGTACCAGCGTTTTCGCAGCGAACACCGTTTGACCGCGCAGGAGTGCGAAGGCATGTGCCACGTCGCGAAGTTTGTGCGCACTACCGAAGATTCGATCCGCCTGGACCAGCAACGCACGCCGGCGGTGATTATCGCTGCCAGCGGCATGGCTACCGGGGGACGGGTGATCCACCACCTCAAGGCGTTGGCCCCCAACCCGATCAATACGTTGCTGGTTCCTGGCTTCCAGGCGGGCGGCACCCGTGGTGCGCAAATTGTCGCGGGGGCTCCTTCTGTGCGTATTCATGGCAAGGAGGTGCCCATCAGGGCCGAGGTGGTGCCGATGCAGTCCCTGTCGGCACATGCGGATGCCGATGAAATCATGCAATGGCTTCGCGGGTTCAAGCGGCCACCGAAACACACCTATGTGGTGCACGGCGAACCCAATGCCTCGGATGTGCTGCGCCGACGTATCAGCCTGGAGCTGGGCTGGTCGGTCTCGGTGCCGGAGTATCGCGATAGCGTCGAACTCAGCGCCACCGACCACCCTTCGAACACATCGGGCTGATAGCAAACAGTCCTTGCCGCTTTACGGCAGGCTCCAGACTGGACAAGCGGTTGACGCAGCCAGCCGCTGACGCTCGGTTTTTTTCCAGAAGCAGGGCCTCGTTAGCCGTTTGGCCAGTGCCGTCTGGCTGGTGGGCGCGATATATTGTGCAGACCTTGTACCTTGCCCCCGGTCTGAGTGCGTCTGACACGTAACTCACAGAAGACGGAACTGTTGGGTGTCGAGTTCATCGAAGGCTTCATGCTTCGATAAACCCGAAGTTGTCCCGCTTGTCGGATCAAAATATTCCCGGGTGCCTAAGGTGCCTGGGCTTAACGACGCTTCGCCTTCAGGCTATCGTGTAAATAGCCTGACACCCACTGCAAGGAGCCGCTCGGAACGCCGATGCGCCAAATCTGGAAATCTTTTCGAGCCCTTTATTTCGCCTCCTTGATGATGCTGATCGGCTCCGGCCTGCTCAGTACTTACCTGGCCTTGCGCCTGGCGGCGGATAACGTCGACAGCCTGTGGGTCGGTGCGCTGATGGCGGCCAACTATTTTGGCCTGGTGCTGGGGGGCAAGATCGGGCATCGCCTGATCGCCCGGGTCGGGCATATCCGGGCCTATGCCACGTGTGCCGGGATCGTCGGTGCGGCGGTGTTGGGCCATGGCCTGGTGGATTGGCTGCCGGCCTGGATCGTGCTGCGGATAATCGTCGGCCTCGGCATGATGTGCCAGTACATGGTCATCGAGAGCTGGCTCAACGAGCAGGCCGACGCCAAGCAGCGGGGCGTGGTGTTCAGCGGTTATATGATCGCCTCCTACCTGGGCCTGGTGCTGGGCCAGCTGATTCTGGTCATGCACCCCCAATTGGGGCTGGAGCTGCTGATGTTGGTGGCGCTGTGTTTCGCCCTGTGCTTGGTGCCGGTGGCCATGACTCGGCGTATTCACCCGGCGCCCTTGCACCCGGCGCCCATGGAGCCACGCTTCTTTATCAAGCGCGTGCCGCAGTCCCTGAGTACGGTGTTGGGTGCCGGCCTGATCGTCGGCTCCTTCTACGGTCTGGCGCCGCTGTATGCGGCCCAGCAGGGGTTGAGCACCGAGCAGGTCGGTCTGTTCATGGGTAGCTGCATTTTTGCCGGTCTGCTGGTGCAGTGGCCGTTGGGCTGGCTGTCGGATCGTTATGACCGTGCGCTGCTGATCCGCTGCTTCGCCCTGTGCCTGGCGGTGGCGGCATTGCCGCTGGCGATCATGACCCAGGTGCCGTTGGAAGTGCTGTTTATAGCCGGCTTCCTGTGCTCGCTGGTGCAGTTCTGCCTGTATCCGCTGGCCGTGGCATTTTCCAATGACCATGTCGAAGGTGATCGCCGGGTCTCGCTCACGGCGATGTTGCTGGTGACCTACGGGGTGGGCGCCAGTGTCGGGCCGTTGCTGGCAGGCGTGGTCATGAAGCTGTTCGGCAACCAGATGCTGTATGCGTTCTTCAGCTTGTGCGCCTTGATCCTGGTCTGGCGCATCCGCCCCAAGGCGGTGACCAATCTGCATCAGGTGGACGATGCGCCGCTGCATCACGTGGCGATGCCCGACAGCATGTCCAGCTCGCCCCTGGTGGCTGCCCTCGATCCGCGTGTGGATGAGCAAGTGGTGCAGGACCAGATGCAAACCACCGCGCCGGAACCTGCGCCCGAAGCCGAACCTGACGTGGAGCCACAACCTGAGCCCGAGCCGCCGGAGCATCCGGACCCGGAAGACCACCCCCATGACCTGAGCCGGGCCCGTCCCTGAAACAAAAAAACGGGCAGTTCCCCAAGGAACTGCCCGTTTTTTTGTGCCTGTGGTTCGGCGCTTACATATCGTCGTCTTTATCGAACCGGCGCGCCTCGCGCTGCAGTTGGTAGACAAAACGCTCAACCTGACGCTGCACCAGGCCGCTCATATTGTGGAAACGCACACCGGCAAAGGTGGTGTTGATCCTTTCTTCAAAGTGCAGGTAACGCAACTCCACCGCCGTGGTCATGCTGCCGAAGGGCAGGGCGGCGATAAAGCGGTCGTAGACCTGGCCCAATTGCAGGCGCTCGGAGATATCACCTTCAAAGCGCAGCTTGCAGCCGGTGGCGGAGATATCCAGCAACTTGCCGCTGAGCGGCGCCTTGAGTTTCTCGCCGCCCAATTCGATATTCACCAGTTGCGCCAGTTTCAATGCCGCACGAAAGGCATTGCGGCGCTGATGGTAGACCACTTCTTCAGGCAGGCTGCCCTTGTAGATGCGGTGGCCGTCTTTTGTGCCGATGGTCAGGCTGCCATTGCTCTCCCAGGCTACGCGCACGCCTTCGTGGAAACCTTCGATGCGAAATGCTTCGCCATTTTCCAGATAGCGTTCACCTTCGGGCGGGATCATTTCGTCCAGGCTCAGGGTCTTGCTGTCCTTGTCGACATCCACCAGGTAGCTCTGGAAGCGCTGGTTGCGTTCGTGGAAGGTGATGATCAGCGGGTCGTGGCTCTCTTGCAGCAGCCGCAGGGTGCCGGCAATTTCCAGAGGGGTGGTGAGGACCTTGGGTGGCTGCGGAGCATCTTCCGCGTTGAGGGTGTTGAACACGGTTCTTCCATCTCCAGACAAAATACGACTACACGCAAGAACCGGCATTTTGCCAGTATGTGGCGCGCCTTGATAGGGCGCGCGATAAACCGGCGTCAGGCTTGGCTGAGGGTGCTGGGCTTGACCAGCCGTGAGGTGGAGCCCTGGGCGTTATACAGTGCTGGAGGTTCGCCACCGTGGAGGATGCGCAACTGGTTGGCGGTGGTGGCTTGCTGCAGTTGGATCGACTGGCCATTGAGCACATTGGCCTCCTGGCAGCTGATCAACAACTGATTGAGCGCTGCGCTCTGAGCCAGCAACTGGTCGCCGACCGATGAATGGCTGGCGAGCTGTTCCAGGCCGCTGTGATCAGCGGGCAGGCCCAGGCTGAGCAGGATCTGGCTGCGTTTCTGGCCGTGTTGTTCAAGCAGGATGATCAGCGATTGCTTGCGTGCCAGGATGTCTTCCAGCACGCGCATGTCGCGGCCGCACAGGGCCACGAATTCGTCTTGAAGCAGCTCCAGCAGCTGTTGCGCCGGAGCCAGGTCTTCATTGATCAGTTGCAGCAGATTTTCGTCGTGCATGGCTGGCCTTGGGGTTTAAGCGTCCAAAAGCCTGGCGCAGGCCTTGGCCTAGCGCTCGGCTTTGATGATTTTGCCGGCTAAACGGTCGTTGTCGATCTGATAGCTGCCATCGGCAATCGCCTGCTTCAACTCGGCCACACGGGCTTTATTGACCACCGGCTGATCCCGCAGCGAGTCTGTGATCTTCTGCAACTGTTGAGCCTCGTTGCTCAAATGCACCGATTCGCCACTCTGGGTCGAAGCGGTCTGTTCTGCCTTGGCAGGCTGTGCCGGGGCCTTGGCTTCAACGCTGTCCTTGGCCGCGTTGGTACGCGTGCCGCCGGGCGTTGCCTGGGCGCTGTTCAATCGGCTGAAATCAATGACCATGTTAAAAAACCTCTGGGTATTTGGACGCTTGCCATGTTTTCGGCCATACCCGGACAAACTTTAGGCGCGATCGACAATAAACCTGTACACCGCCAGATCATGCGCACAGTGTAGGAAAAGCCAGCGTCCCACGCCAGTGATCTATAGCGCCACCTCCACTTGGCCAGGGGCTGTTACCCGGGCCTTGATCACGCGCTTGGAGTTGAGGTTCTTCACGCGAATCTGCTCGCTCATCCCGCCATTGGCCAGGGCTTCCCCCGGCATTTTCACGTTCAGCCCGCCGCTGCTGGCGGATATCACCACTTGGTCGCCCTTGCGCACCACTTCTGCCTGTTCCAGGTGAACCAGGGTGATGACCTGGTCGGTGACCATTGGTCGGGTCAGTTTCTGCCCGACGGCCTGGTCCACGGAGGTGAGGTAACCCTGGCTGATCTGGCTGATGTCCCGTTCGCGCAGGGCCACGTCTTCAAAACCGATGATGCCGGTGCGCTTGAGCGGGCGGGTGACGGTCACCACGTCGCGAAACAGGCGGACCTGGGCCGGCACGAACACGGTCCAGGGCGAACTGCCGTCGCAGCGCACGCGCACGGTCACGCGGCCAATGGGCTGGGCGGGGCTTTCCAGGGAGCCTGTCAATTCCTTGTCACACATGGGCATGCGCAAACGCGGGTCCAACTGGTTGACCTGGATTTCATAACGGCCCGGTGTCTGTGTGGTCGCCAGATAATCTTCTACAGTGAACTCAAGAAAGCCTTGGGTGACGCCGATAAGTAGATCAGGCAAGGTGACGTTGTCGGCACGGGCTGCAAGGCCGGTGCCCAAGGCAAACAACGCCGTCCAGGCGCAGAGCAATCTGCGGTACTGTGGCGAGCGAAGGCGTCGGGAAACTGTCGTTTTGATGTCCATGGCCAATAAATAGCAAAGCGCGTGCCGTTTTGTGTTGGGTACGCGTCGTACCCGTAAGTTTTGTAGCGTAGGAGTCTGGGCATGGCGGGTGTAATGGATTCAGTGAACCAGCGCACACAGCTGGTAGGGCAGAATCGCCTGGAGTTGTTGCTGTTTCGTCTCGATGGCAAGCAGCTCTATGGCATTAACGTCTTTAAAGTGCGGGAGGTGCTGCAATGTCCCAAGCTCACCATAATGCCCAAGTCCAACCCGGTGGTGTGTGGCGTGGCCAACATCCGGGGTGCGACGATTCCGATTCTTGACCTGGCGATGGCCACCGGCTCTTCCGGCTTGCAGGATCGTGAGAGCCCGTTTGTGATCATCACCGAGTACAACACCAAGACCCAGGGTTTCCTGGTGCGCTCGGTGGAACGCATCGTCAACATGAACTGGGAAGAGATCCATCCACCACCCAAGGGCACCGGGCGCGATCACTACCTCACGGCAGTGACGCGGGTCGATAACCAGTTGGTGGAAATCATCGACGTCGAGAAAATCCTCGCGGAAGTGGCACCGACGTCGGAGCAGATTTCGGTGGGGGTCGTGGATGAGCAGACCCAGCAAAAGGCCGTGTCCCTGCGGGTGTTGACGGTGGATGACTCCTCGGTGGCGCGCAAGCAGGTGTCCCGTTGCCTGCAGACCGTGGGTGTCGAAGTGGTGGCGCTCAATGATGGCCGCCAGGCGCTGGATTATCTGCGTAAGCTGGTGGACGAAGGCAAGAAGCCGGAAGAAGAATTCCTGATGATGATTTCCGACATCGAGATGCCGGAAATGGACGGCTATACCCTCACGGCCGAGATACGCAACGACCCACGCATGCAAAAATTGCATATCATCCTGCATACTTCATTGTCCGGTGTATTCAATCAGGCGATGGTCAAGAAGGTCGGTGCCGATGACTTCCTGGCCAAATTCCGTCCTGATGACCTGGCATCCCGGGTAGTCGACCGGATCAAATCTGCAGATCACGGCTAGGGGCTTTCTCCCTGGCGGTCACATGAGTTAAGAGGCGGTTTCATTGTCTACGGGTAATTTGGATTTCGAACAGTTCCGGGTATTCCTGGAAAAAGCCTGTGGCATATTGCTTGGTGAAAACAAGCAATACCTGGTATCAAGCCGTCTCAACAAATTGATGGAACAGCAGGGCATCAAGTCCCTGGGCGAGCTGGTGCAGCGCATCCAGGGCCAACCGCGCAGCGGGCTCAAGGAGATGGTGGTCGATGCCATGACCACTAACGAAACCTTATGGTTTCGCGATACCTATCCCTTTGAGGTGCTCAAGAATAAGGTATTGCCCGAGGCGATCAAGGCCAGCCCTGGCCAGCGCCTGCGCATCTGGTCGGCGGCGTGTTCGTCGGGGCAGGAACCGTATTCGCTGTCGATGTCCATTGATGAGTTCGAGCGGACCAACATGGGCCAGTTGAAGGCAGGGGTGCAAATTGTCGCCACTGACTTGTCGGGCACCATGCTGACCAACTGCAAGACGGGCGAATACGACAGCCTGGCCCTGGGCCGCGGTCTGTCGCCGGAGCGCCTGCAGCGTTATTTCGACCCCAAGGGGGCCGGGCGCTGGGCGGTCAAGGCGCCGATCAAGAGCCGGGTGGAGTTCCGCTCGTTCAACCTGCTGGACAGCTACGCCAGCCTGGGCAAGTTCGACATCGTGTTTTGCCGCAACGTCTTGATCTACTTCTCGGCTGAAGTGAAGAAGGACATCCTGTTGCGCATCCATGGCACGCTCAAGCGTGGTGGCTATCTGTTTCTCGGTGCTTCCGAGGCGCTCAATGGCTTGCCGGATCATTACCAGATGGTGCAGTGCAGCCCCGGTATTATCTACCAGGCCAAGTGATGGCTTGAGCCCGTTCTTCAGGACGCGGCAAGCCGTGCAAACAAGGGAGACCCGCAAGGGTCTCCCTTTTTTTTGCGCGGGATGTTCCCCCCTTCTGGAACTTATGTTTCTCAGCTCGCCACGGATGGGTGGGCAAGTTCCGTTCGTTCAAAACGTAAACCGTGTTGACGAGGGCGCGAAGTCTTTATCGCCACGTTCACCGGAAGGAGGAGGGTATGGGAAACATTTCGACAGAGCATCGTCCGGGAGGTGCACGTTTTGCGTTCGATCCGGTTATTGAATCGCGGCGTGTGCAGGATCCCCCCGCAGGGGCGGCAAGGGGGTGGGCAGGTTCCAGCCCTATGCCTGGCACTCAGGCGTCCGGGGCGCCGAGCATCAGCTTTTCTCCGGTCAATAGTGGGGTTTCGAGACAGGCTTTTAGCTACGACTCTTTTGCCTCCAGTGACTCTATGCCGACAAACGATTTCTCTTCTTTTGGAGGGGGCGATTCAGTCCGTGCCGGACTCAAGGCCGGGAAAGATACCGGGGATGTTTTTGCAGGGTTTTTTCAAGGGCGAAATGGTAACTGCGCCACGGTTTCAGCCATCAAGGCAATGATGGAGCGCTATGGCAAGAAGGAGACCGACCTCTTCAAGGATGTGAAGGAAACCAAGAATGGCTACCACATCACGTTGAAGGACGGCAGTGAGGTGAATTTGACTCGCCAGGAGATCGAGGCGGCAGAGCGTCATGCCGGCTTTAAAGGTAATGATCCTGTGATGAAAAAGACCGCAGTCCTGGCCTATGCCACCAGTGCCAAGAAAGCACAGGAAGCCAACCATGAAAATTCGAAATATGACTTTTCCAAGGCCCTGGACTCTCTTGGCAATGGTGAGCACACCAAGGACGCCTTTATCCGGCTAGGCATGAAGGATCATATTCGGCAGGGGACCGTAAGCGATCTGCAGAATGGCCGGTTGGGCATCATAGAGAAGGACGTCGCGGGGCCCGGTACGGCCCATTCGATGGTGGTGGTTGGAGGAGTAGAGGACCACTGGGGGAGCAAGGGCGGCAGGGTCCAGAGGGGAACCATGACCGGAAACGGCGTCGTATTTAAGGAAAACGTAATCCTTCTGACTTGATGGCGCCTTCAAGGCGCGTGATGCCGGCAGTGGAAACCTTGCAAGAAAAGACCTTTGGTTGCTCATCGTCAACCAAAGGCCCCGGCCGGCCATCGCTGGCGGCAACGCCATCGATTATCTCCCCGGCACAAAACGGCAACACCTATTGCCGCTTTCCTGACGTTTCGCGGTCAAGCGTTGCCGCTTTTCCGGCATTGCCACCGGCAATATCTCCCTAAGCCCTTGATTTATGGGCTCTGAAAAACCTGGCATGGCGCTTGCTATAACCCTGTTACAGAAAAGCAGGTCAGCCCCTAAAGGTTTCCGCCATGAGCATCAGCTTCGATAAAGCGCTCGGTATCCACGAACAGGCCCTGGGCTTCCGCGCCCAGCGTGCCGAAGTCCTGGCTAACAACATCGCCAACGCCGATACCCCGAACTACAAGGCTCGGGACCTGGACTTTGCCGCCGTGCTCGCCGCACAGAGCGACAAGACCAAGAACGGCTCCTTCGCCTTGAACATGACCAATAACCGTCATATCGAAGCGCAGGGCTTGAGCAGTGGCGATGAGTCGCTGATGTATCGCACGCCGATGCAGCCGTCGATCGACCAGAACACCGTCGACGCGCAGCTGGAGCAATCGAACTACGCCGAGAACTCGGTGAACTTCCAGGCCAGCTTCACCCTGCTCAACAGCAAATTCAAAGGGCTGATGTCAGCCCTGCGCGGAGAATAAGCCATGTCTCTGTCCAGTGTTTTCAATATTGCCGGTAGTGGCATGAGCGCCCAGACCACGCGTCTGAACACGGTCGCCAGTAACATTGCCAACGCCGAAACGGTGTCGTCGAGCATCGACCAGACCTACCGCGCCCGGCACCCAGTGTTCGCCACCATGTTCCAGGCCGGTCAGAACGGCGGCAGCGATTCGTTGTTCCAGAGCCAGGATGCCGCTGGCCAGGGCGTCCAGGTGCTGGGGGTGGTCGAAGACCAGAGCAACCTCGACGCGCGCTACGAGCCCAATCATCCTGCCGCGAACGAAAAGGGTTACGTGTATTACCCCAACGTCAACGTGGTCGAGGAAATGGCTGACATGATTTCCGCCAGTCGCTCGTTCCAGACCAACGCGGAAATGATGAACACCGCCAAAGCCATGATGCAGAAGGTCCTGACCCTCGGTCAGTGATAAGGGGCGCTAAAGCATGTCTGTCACTAACGATGTGTCGAGTAATTCGACGATCCAGAGTCTGTTCGACTCCAAGGTCAAGGATGCCAAGTCCACCCAGGGCAATTTGGCCGATACGGCCAAGGCGGCCTCGGGCAATCAGTCCCTGGGCAAGGATGCGTTCCTGCAACTGCTGGTCACCCAACTGAAGAACCAGAACCCGCTGTCGCCCCAGGACAACGGCGCGTTCGTGGCCCAACTGGCGCAGTTCAGCAGCCTGGAAGGTATCAACACCTTGAACGACTCGGTGAACACCATCACCGGCAACTACAAGTCGTCGCAGGCGCTGCAAGCCTCGTCACTGGTCGGGCGCTCGGTAATTATCGAAACCAACAAGGCCATGGTCGACACCAGCAAGAGCTTCACCGGCTCGGTCGCCGTGGGTTCGTCGGTGGGCAACGTCACCGTCAAGGTCACCGACAAGGACGGCAAGCTGGTCAAGACCATCGATCTGGGTGCCCAGAGCGCCGGCAAGTCGGACTTTATCTGGGACGGTAAAAACGAAGCGGGCGAGCAGCTTGATTCTGGCACCTACACCTTCGCCGCCAGCACCAAGAATGACGCCGGTGATCCGGTCGCCCTGAAAACCTCGCTGCCGGCCACGGTCACCAGCGTGACCTTGAGCCAGACCGGCGGCGAAATGCTGCTCAATCTTTCTGGCGGCATGGGCAGCATCAAGCTGTCGCAAATTCAGACTATCGGTACATAGAGCCGGCTAAATACGGCAAGAGGAGAGAAACATGTCTTTTAATATCGGCCTTAGCGGCCTCTATGCGGCCAACAAACAACTGGACGTGACCGGCAACAACATCGCCAACGTCGCGACCACCGGTTTCAAGTCGTCCCGCGCAGAATTCGGCGACATTTATGCCGCGTCCCGCCTGGGCACCGGCAATAAAACCATCGGCACCGGCGTGAACCTGGCGGCGGTCTCCCAGCAATTCACCCAGGGTGAAATCAACGGCAGCGGCGGCGTGTTGGACATGGGCATCCGGGGCGGCGGCTTCTTCGTGCAGAAGGGCAGCGACGGTTCGCTGGAGTACACCCGTAATGGCTCGTTCCAGGCGAACAAGGACGGCTACATCACCAACAACACCGGCACCTCGCGCCTGCAGGGCTATGCTGCCGATGAAGATGGAAAAATCTCCAAGAGCGGCCTGACCGACCTGCGGATCAACCTGTCCAACTTGCCGCCCAAAGCGTCGACCAAGGTTGACTCCAGCAGCAACCTGAACTCCTCCAAGCCGGTGATCGACCAGACGACCAGCCCGTTTGACCCGACTGTAGCGAGCTCGTTTACCGAGCAGTACGGCACCACTTTGTATGACACTCAAGGCAATGCCCATGAGATGGTGCAGTACATGGTGAAAACCGGCTCCAATACCTGGAAGTCCTACACCCTGATCGACGGACGCAATCCTGACGGTACGCCGGTCAAGGGTACAGGTGCGGTTGCGCCGGTAGCCTCCACGGTGACATTTGATACATCAGGCACGCTGAAGGGGATCGTCACTCCGCCAAGCACCGTATCCAACACCACCCTGACCATCAGCAACTGGAAGCCGGGCGTCATGGATAATGGCGTGTGGAACCCTGACAACGGGGCTGCTGCCAACCCGGGCGGTATCGCGATCAACATGTCCGATATCACTCAGTACAACTCGGCCAGCTACCGTAACCCGCCGATCACTGATGGCTATGCCACCGGCGAAATCACCGGGCTGAAAATCGACGGCAGCGGTGTGCTGTTCGCCACCTTCAGCAACCAGCAGAGCAAGGCCATCGGCCAGATCTCCCTGGCCAGCTTCAACAATGAGCAAGGCCTGCAGCCTGCCGGTGGCACCACCTGGAAAGAAACCTTTGCCTCGGGCCAGCCTGGCTACGATGCACCAGAATCCGGGACCTTGGGCTCGATCGTGGCCAACTCCCTGGAGAACTCCAACGTCAACCTGACCAATGAGCTGGTGGACCTGATCAAGGCCCAGAGCAACTACCAGGCGAACGCCAAGACGATCTCCACCCAGAGCACCATCATGCAGACCATCATTCAGATGACGTGATGCGCTAGCGCTCGACAAGAAGCCCCTCGGAAGAGGGGCTTTTTTGTGGGCGTTGGAAAATCCCCCGCGACGCGTCAGGTAACGCGGTGAAATCCTTAGGAAGGAACACGTCGCTTCTGCCTTGCCACTGATTGGTCCAGAGCCCTGCGGGCTCATCAATCATGGGGGCTGAGAATGTGGAGTTCTGGGGTGTCTGCGCCAGGTGCTGGGCGCGCAATGTTTGTACCTGCAGCATCAAGCGTGCCATCGCCTGCCCAGTCCGTAAGCGCAGAGTCTACGGTCACGACGTCGCTGCGCCAGATGTTCGATGCTGAGCAAGGCGCCAGGACCCAGACGGTTCAGGATCTACGCGACAAGTTGAATGCGCTGCGCGAGAAGCTGGGTGACGAGAAATTCAAGGAAATTCTCAACAGTGAGATCAAAGACGCTGATGACAAGTTTCTTGAGTTTCTCAAGCGGTTGCTGGAGGAATGGTTTCCCGAGGATGTAGCACCGCCGACCCCGCCATCGCCAAGAGGTGGCGGCGGGGGTGGCGGCGGCGGTGGCGGTAGAGTGAGTCCGGGTGGGTTTGGCCCCACCGAGTCCATGAGCAATAAGCCGATTACCGAAGGCTCAAAGTATTACAACTACAAACCGGACAATAGTAACCCCGGGGAAAAGCCGAGCAATATCTGGAGCGGCTTCAGCCAGGGCGATGATGGCAACTGCATTACCGTTTCGGCGATAAAGGCCGCCATGATGCGGTACGGCCAGAAACCTACGGACATCTTCAAGGAGGTGAAGGAGACGGCCAACGGCTATGAAGTGACCATGCGCGATGGGGTCAAGGTGTCTTTTACCAAGGACGAATTGAAGCAGGCGGCCACACACGCTCGTTTCAAGGGTGACGACCCTCAGATGTTGACCGATGCCAACTTCCTGTATGCCGCAAGTGCCAAGCGCGCACAGATGGAAAACAACGACGGCACGGCCGGACGCAGTTTCACGGCTGCGATGGACAGCCTCAACGATGGTGAATACTCCCGCGAGGGGCTGGATCGTTTGGGCCTGAAGGGGCTTTACCGGCCGGCGACCGATGCCGACTTGAGAAACAGCAAGGTGGGAACCGTGGAATACAACGGCCACTCAATGGCCGTGATTGATGGCCGCATCGAGTTGTGGGGGCGGCGAGGCGGTGTACCTCAGTCGGGCCTGGCGACTGTGTTGATCTAGCCTGGGCCGGGTTTTTTGCCAGGCAAAAAAAGCCCCCGATACACCACTGGGCATATCGAGGGCTTTTCAGCCTAGGGATTTAAACCCAGGGCAGGCTCAGCTTACTGGCAAGCTTCGCAATCCGGCTCGTCAATCGCGCAGGCCTTTGGCACTGGTGCCGGGCCGGCTGGAGCTGCGAGTACCGAATCGTCACCGTGGTTGCCGCTGGATACAGCGTTCAGCTTGCCGGTGTTGATGGTCGACTTCTCGGTGCTGGTCGCGGCCAGGGCACGGAGGTAGTACGTGGTTTTCAGGCCACGGTACCAAGCCATGCGGTAGGTCACGTCGAGTTTCTTGCCCGAAGCGCCGGCGATGTACAGGTTCAGGGACTGGGCCTGGTCGATCCACTTCTGACGACGGCTGGCGGCGTCAACGATCCACTTGGTGTCCACTTCGAAGGCGGTCGCGTAGAGCTCTTTGAGTTCTTGCGGGATGCGCTCGATCTGCTGCACGGAACCGTCGTAGTACTTCAGGTCGTTGATCATTACCGAGTCCCACAGGCCGCGGGCTTTCAGGTCGCGGACGAGGTACGGGTTGATCACGGTGAATTCGCCCGACAGGTTCGATTTCACATACAGGTTCTGGTAGGTCGGTTCGATCGACTGCGATACGCCGGTGATGTTGGCGATGGTCGCGGTCGGTGCGATGGCCATGATGTTGGAGTTACGAATGCCTTTCTGCACACGGGCACGTACCGGTGCCCAGTCCAGGGATTCGTTCAGGTCAACGTCGATGTACTTCTGGCCACGCTGCTCGATCAGGATCTGTTGCGAGTCCAGCGGCAGGATGCCCTTGGACCACAGCGAACCCTGGAACGTCTCGTAGGCGCCGCGCTCGTCGGCCAGGTCGCAGGAAGCCTGGATCGCGTAGTAGCTGACCGCTTCCATGGACTTGTCGGCGAACTCGACCGCAGCATCCGAACCGTAAGGAATGTGCTGCAGGTACAGCGCGTCCTGGAAGCCCATGATCCCCAGGCCGACCGGACGGTGCTTGAAGTTGGAGTTCTGCGCCTGTGGCACCGAGTAGTAGTTGATGTCGATCACGTTATCGAGCATGCGTACGGCGGTGTTGACGGTGCGTTCCAGCTTGGCGGTGTCCAGCTTGCCGTTGACGATGTGGTTCGGCAGGTTGATCGAGCCCAGGTTGCAGACGGCGATCTCGTCCTTGTTGGTGTTCAAGGTGATCTCGGTGCACAGGTTCGAGCTGTGGACCACGCCCACGTGCTGCTGCGGGCTGCGCAGGTTGCACGGGTCTTTGAAGGTCAACCATGGGTGGCCGGTTTCGAACAGCATCGACAGCATCTTGCGCCACAGGTCTTTGGCCTGGATGGTCTTGAACAGCTTGATCTTGCCTGGGTACTGGGACAGGGCTTCGTAGTACTCGTAACGCTCTTCGAAGGCCTTGCCGGTCAGGTCGTGCAGGTCCGGCACTTCGGATGGCGAGAACAGGGTCCACGGGCCGTCATCGAAGACGCGCTTCATGAACAGGTCAGGGATCCAGTTGGCGGTGTTCATGTCGTGGGTACGACGACGATCATCACCGGTGTTCTTGCGCAGCTCGATGAACTCTTCAATGTCCATGTGCCAGGTTTCCAGGTAGGCACATACCGCGCCTTTGCGCTTGCCGCCCTGGTTCACTGCGACGGCGGTGTCGTTCACTACCTTGAGGAACGGCACGACGCCCTGGGACTTGCCGTTGGTGCCCTTGATGTACGAACCCAGTGCACGCACCGGCGTCCAGTCGTTGCCCAGGCCGCCAGCGAATTTGGACAGCATGGCGTTGTCGTGGATCGCGTGGTAGATGCCCGACAGGTCATCCGGCACGGTGGTCAGGTAGCAGCTCGACAGCTGTGGACGCAGGGTACCGGCGTTGAACAGGGTCGGGGTCGACGACATGTAGTCGAAGGACGACAACAGGTTGTAGAACTCGATGGCACGGTCTTCTTTGTTCTTCTCTTCGATCGCCAGGCCCATGGCCACGCGCATGAAGAACACTTGCGGCAGTTCGAAGCGGATCCCGTCCTTGTGGATGAAGTAACGGTCGTACAGGGTTTGCAGGCCCAGGTAGGTGAACTGCTGGTCACGCTCGTGGTTGATCGCCTTGCCGAGTTTTTCCAGGTCGAAGGTGGCCAGGATCGGGTTGAGCAATTCGAACTCGATACCCTTGGCGATGTAGGCAGGCAGGGCCTTGGCGTACAGGTCGGCCATTTCGTGGTGGGTCGCGCTCTCGGCGACTTTCAGGAAGCCCAGGCCTTCGGCACGCAGGGTGTCCATCAGCAGGCGGGCGGTGACGAACGAGTAGTTCGGCTCACGCTCGACCAGGGTACGGGCGGTCATCACCAGGGCGGTGTTGACGTCGGTCAGGGCCACGCCGTCGTACAGGTTCTTCAGGGTTTCACGCTGGATCAGGTCGCCGTCGACTTCTTCCAGGCCTTCGCAGGCTTCGGTGATGATGGTGTTCAGACGGCCCAGGTCCAGCGGCGCGAACGAACCATCAGCCAGGGTGATGCGGATCGACGGGTGAGCTTGCACGGCTTCAGCGGACGGCGCGTGTACGGCACGCTCCTTGGCGCGCGAATCACGGTAGATCACGTAGTCGCGGGCCACTTTCTGCTCGCCGGCACGCATCAGGGCCAGTTCGACCTGGTCCTGGATTTCTTCGATGTGGATGGTGCCGCCCGAAGGCATGCGACGCTTGAAGGTCGCGGTGACTTGTTCGGTCAGGCGGGCAACGGTGTCGTGGATACGCGACGAAGCGGCAGCGGTGCCGCCTTCAACTGCAAGAAACGCTTTGGTGATGGCGACGGTGATTTTGTCATCGGTATAAGGAACGACAGTGCCGTTACGCTTGATCACGCGCAATTGGCCGGGCGCGGTGGCGGACAGATCCATATTCGAATCAGCGGCCTGCGGCACGGAGCCTTGCGGGTTCTCGCGAGTTGTGTCGGTTTGCATGGGGGGGTGTCTCCACATTCTATATTTATTTGGGCACCATCACGGTGCCCACCGTTCCGTCCTGAAGCACTTACAACAGGCCTTGGCCTGGCATAACAACCTCGGGACAGGAGGAAGGGAGCTGTTCGCGCCGCTTCCATGCCGAAGTCTTCGGTTCCGAGCCTTAAGCTCTTTGCCGTATTCCTGAGTGGGTGTTGCTTGTATTGCAACACCCGTACCGCTTTCTCCCATTCGGGGTTGGAAAACAGCAGCCATCCGCGTGCGCGGTTTGGGCTTTCGAAAAAGGTTTAAGTTCCACCAAACAGGAGCAAGAAAGGGCTTGAGTTTCTTGTCTGATTTGTGTTTGGTCTTTTCGCTTGAAACCCTACATGTAGGGTTTTTTTAGCGACGAGGTACAAGATAATGCGTTTTGGAAGGCTTAGCAACGCACTACCTGTGGATAACGCTGTGGGTAAAATGTGTATGAAAGGTGGAACCGCCGTGTAGGCCGCAGTACTGCTGCATCGCGCCGTTTGTCACCGAATATGCCAAGCCGAAAACACCCGCTTGGATTTTTGCGGGCGCGAACCCTATCACAAAAAAAGGCGATCACCGAATGCATTTCCTGGCTTGTGTTTGAGGGCGGGGCCATGGCTACAATCGGCCTTCATTCCTACACGATTATGCCCTTTGTGCATGACAAATTAGGTACGACTGGCGAAGATCAAAATAGGGGGGCTGGCTTGCCCGCTGTCACATTTGAACCTGCGCAGTCCTGACAGATCGCTTATAAAAACGAGGACCACCCGTGGAGCAAGAAGCCTGGCAGGTATTGATTGTCGAGGACGACCAGCGTCTGGCTGAGTTGACCCGTGACTACCTGGAAAGCCACGGCCTGCGGGTCTCGATAGAGGGCGACGGGGCCCAGGCGGTGGCGCGGATCATTGCCGAGCAGCCGGACCTGGTGATCCTCGACCTGATGCTGCCCGGCGAAGACGGTCTGAGCATCTGCCGCAAGGTGCGCGAGCGCTACGACGGGGTGATCCTGATGCTTACCGCGCGTACCGACGACATGGATCAGGTCCTGGGCCTGGACATGGGCGCCGACGACTATGTGTGCAAGCCGGTGCGCCCGCGCCTGCTGCTGGCGCGGATCCAGGCCTTGCTGCGGCGCAGCGAAAGCTCCGAGCCCGCCGTCCCGGAAAAGCAGCGGCGCCTGCAGTTCGGCCCGCTGGTGGTGGACAACGCCCTGCGCGAAGCCTGGCTGCACGACGGCGGCATCGAGCTGACCAGCGCCGAATTCGACCTGCTGTGGTTATTGGTGGCCAATGCCGGACGTATCCTGTCCCGCGAAGAAATCTTCACCGCCCTGCGCGGCATCGGCTACGACGGCCAGGACCGCTCCATTGACGTGCGTATTTCGCGGATCCGCCCGAAAATCGGCGACGACCCCATCCACCCGCGCCTGATCAAGACCATTCGCAGCAAAGGCTACCTGTTCGTCCCCGAAGCTGCTGCCGATATGCTGTCGTGAACTCGATCTTCCTGCGCATCTACGGCGGCATGTGCGCGGCGCTGATCCTGGTGGCGCTGCTCGGCGTCCTGGCCCTGCACCTGCTCAATGAGGTGCGCAGCGGCCAGTATCGCGAACGCCTGGCCCACGGCACCTTTGCCCTAATGGGCGACAACCTGCAACCGATGAGCAGTATCGAGCGCCAGCGCGCCCTGGCGGTGTGGGAGCGGTTACTGGGGATTCCCTTGCAATTGCAAGCCGTGGCGGATGCCCGCCTGGACCTGAGCCAGCGCAATCGCCTGCAACGCGGCCAGGTCCTGGTGGAGCAGACCGGACCCCATGCGGCGCGGGTCTTGCGCCTGGTCAGTGAGAAAGAGGAACTGCTGCTCAGCGGCGAAGTGCAGCAGATCAGCGAGCAATTGGCCCGGGCCACCATTTATTTGCTGGCCGACGAACTGGTGCGGTTTCCGGTGGCCGAGCAGCCGCAACGCTTGGCTGACTTGAAAGAGGCCAAGGGCTTCGGCTTTGAAATGCACCTGCTGAAGCTGGACGAAGCCGACATGGACGAGGACCAGCGGCGTCGCGTGGCCGAAGGCGACACGGTGATGGCCCTGGGCAAGGGTGGCGACTCGATCCGCGTGTTTGCCGGCATGGTCGGCACGCCATGGGTCCTGGAAATCGGCCCGCTGTACCAGATGAACCCTTACCCGGCGCAATGGCTGGTGCTGATTGCCCTGATCGGCCTGACCCTGATCGGCCTGATCGTGTACTTGCTGGTGCGCCAACTGGAGCGCCGCCTGCGTGGCTTGGAAGCGGCCGCCACGCGCATCGCCAAAGGCAACCTGGAAGCCCGGGTGCCGGCGCGCGGGGCCGACTCGGTAGGGCGTCTGGCGGCGGCCTTCAATGGCATGGCCGAGCACTTGCAGCGCCTGCTGGCGATCCAGCGTGAGCTGGTGCGCGCGGTGTCCCATGAGCTGCGTACGCCGGTGGCGCGCCTGCGTTTTGGCCTGGAGATGATCGGCGATGCTGCTACGCCCGAAGCCCGACGTAAATATATGGAAGGCATGGACAGCGATATCCAGGACCTCGACGGCCTGGTGGATGAGATGCTGACCTATGCGCGCCTGGAGCAGGGCTCGCCGGCCCTGAGTTTCCAGCGGGTCGACCTGAGTGCCTTGCTCGATCAGGTGATCGAGGAACTGGCGCCGCTGCGGCCGGGGATCGAAGTGGCGCGGGGGGTGTGCCTGTCATCGGCCCATCTGGACGCTGCCTGGGTCGATGCCGAGCCGCGCTACCTGCACCGCGCCCTGCAAAACCTGGTGAGCAATGCCATGCGCCATGCCCAGTCGCGGGTACTGATCAGCTACCAGGTGGGCCAGGTGCGATGCCGTATCGACGTCGAAGACGATGGCCCGGGAGTTCCGGAAAGTGCCTGGGAACGGATCTTTACCCCATTCCTGCGCCTGGATGACAGCCGCACCCGCGCCTCGGGCGGGCATGGCCTGGGCTTGTCGATTGTGCGGCGGATTATCTACTGGCACGGCGGGCGGGCGTTGATCAGCAAGAGCAACAACCTGGGGGGCGCCTGCTTCAGCCTGAGTTGGCCTCGGGACCAGGACAAAACTTGAGCCTGCGGTAGCTATCTATCAGGCGCCGATAGCCACCAAACTCAACAACTGCCCCTCATGCACCACAAACTGCGCCTCCAGCTCCTTGCCATAACACCACTCACTGGACAGGTCCGTCAGCAACCGCAGGCGCAGCGAGCCCGCCTCAGACCACTCCAGCACCTCGGCATGCTCAAAATAGAAGCGCTTCTGTACGATCGGGTAGAGCGCCTTGAACAGGCTCTCCTTGGCCGAAAACGTCAGCGTCACCCATTGCGCAATCTGCTCTCGTGGCCCGGCGGCCATGCGTTGCAGTTCATCCGGGGTGAGGATTTCCCCGGCCAGGCGCTCGGCCCGTTCAAGGGACAGCAGGTTTTCCAGGTCCATGCCCAGCCCGCGCCATTGCGACTTATGCCCGACGATGGCCGCGGCATGCCCGGTGCTGTGGGTGATCGAGCCGCTGATATGGCCGGGCCATACCGGGGCGCGGTCCTCGCCGATGGCGGGGATGCAGTCCAGGCCTTCGAGCTGTTGCAAGGCGGCGCGGGCACACAGTCTGCCGGCGAGAAACTCGGCCTGGCGCTTGGCCACCGAGCGCTGGATACTGGCCGGTGGCGGCACGGCGCAGCGCTGGAAGTCGCCGGCCTCAAGCAGTTTAGGCTCGAAGCGGGTGCTCAGGAACACCGTGCCGGGCAACGTGTCGGGCAGCGGCCAATGGTCATCAAGTGGGGTGCAGCAGGCGGGTATCGGGTTCATGCCGGCTATTCTGCACGGGGCGGCACACACCTGGGTAGCCCGCCGGTTCAGACTGTGTTCAGTTCAACGGCCGTAAACTGCGCAAGCATACCTTCAGGGCCGCTATCATGTTTCCCTGCAGGACAGTGGATTGGCCTTGGAGAGTGTTATGAAATTGCTGGTTGTCGAAGATGAGGCGTTGTTGCGCCATCACCTGTTGACCCGTCTTGGCGACAGCGGCCACGTGGTCGAAGCCGTGGCTAACGCCGAAGAAGCGCTGTACCAGACCGGGCAATTCAATCATGACCTGGCGATCATCGACCTGGGCCTGCCAGGCATGGGCGGCCTGGACCTGATCCGTCAACTGCGGGCCCAGGCCAAGACCTTCCCGATCCTGATTCTCACGGCACGCGGCAACTGGCAGGACAAGGTCGAAGGCCTGGCCGCCGGGGCCGACGACTATGTGGTCAAGCCGTTCCAGTTCGAAGAGCTGGAAGCGCGGATGAACGCACTGCTGCGCCGCTCCAGCGGTTTTACCCAATCGACCATCGTCGCCGGCCCGTTGCTGCTGGACCTCAACCGCAAGCAGGCGTCCCTCGACGAGCAGCCCCTGGCGCTGACGGCCTATGAGTACCGGATCCTCGAATACCTGATGCGCCACCACCAACAAGTGGTGGCCAAGGATCGGTTGATGGAACAGCTCTATCCCGATGACGACGAGCGCGATCCGAATGTGATCGAAGTGCTGGTCGGCCGCCTGCGTCGCAAGCTCGAGGCCCCGGCCGGGTTCAAGCCCATCGACACCGTGCGCGGCCTGGGCTACCTGTTTAACGAGCGCTGCCGTTGATCCGTTCGCTCCGTGTGCGCCTGATGCTGGCGGCCACCACCCTGGCCGTGTTGTTCATGCTGGGGCTGTTGCCGGCGATGCAGGGCGCGTTCAGCCTGGCGTTGCAGGATTCCATCGAGCAGCGGCTGGCGTCGGATGTGACCACGCTGATTTCTGCCGCGCGGGTCGATAACAACCGCTTGCTGATGCCGGCACAGTTGCCCGATGAGCGCTTCAACCTGACCGACAGCCGCCTGCTGGGCTACATCTATGACCGCGAAGGTCATCTGGTCTGGCGTTCGCGGGCCACCAGGGAAGAAAACATCAACTACCGCCCGCGTTACGACGGGCGCGGTAACGAGTTTGCGAAGATTCGCGAGGCCAACGGCCAGGAATTCTTCGTGTATGACGTCGAGGTCAAGCTGCTGGGGGGCAAGAGCGCGGCGTTCAGTATCGTCGCCCTGCAACCGGTGCGCGAATACCAGGTGACCCTTGAAGGGTTGCGGGAAAACCTCTACCTGGGCTTCGGCGCCGCCTTGCTGGTGTTGTTGAGCCTGTTGTGGATCGGCCTGACCTGGGGCTTGCAAGCCTTGCGCCGGCTCAGCCAGGAGTTGGATGAAATCGAAGGCGGCACCCGCGAAAGCCTCAGCGAGCAACACCCACGGGAGCTGCTGCGCCTGACCGGTTCCCTCAACCGCCTGCTGCACAGCGAGCGCGAGCAGCGCACCCGTTACCGCGACTCCCTGGATGACCTGGCCCACAGCCTGAAAACCCCGCTGGCGGTATTGCAGGGCGTGAGTGAAGACATGGCCCAGCGCCCCCAGGACCTTGAGCAGGCGCGGGTGCTGCAGTCGCAGATCGAGCGCATGAGCCAACAGATCAGCTACCAGTTACAGCGTGCCAGCCTGCGCAAAAGCGGCCTGGTGCGTCACCAGGTGCGCCTGCGCCCGGTGCTGCAGAGCCTGTGCGACACCCTGGACAAGGTCTACCGCGACAAGCGGGTGCGGGTGTCTTTTGCGTTGCCGGAGCAATGCGATGTGCCCATCGAGCAGGGCGCTTTGCTGGAATTGCTCGGCAACCTGCTGGAAAACGCCTACCGCCTGTGCCTGAGCGAGGTGCGCGTGACCCTGGATGAAAGTGCCGATGGCGTGCGCTTGTGCATCGAAGACGATGGCCCCGGCGTGCCACCCGACCAGCGCGCGCGGATCCTGCAGCGCGGCGAACGCCTGGATCGCCAGCATCCAGGGCAGGGGATTGGGTTGGCGGTGGTCAAGGACATTATTGAAAGCTATGGCGCGCGGTTGACCCTGGGGGACTCTCCTTTAGGGGGCGCGGCGTTCAGGATTCATTTTCCGGCACTGTGACCTTTATTGATTCGCCGGCCCCATCGCAGGCAAGCCAGCTCCCACATTTAACTGTGTTCACACATCAAAATGTGGGAGCTGGCTTGCCTGCGATGGCGCCCGTCCAAACACTGCATCTTCAACTCTCTTGCGCCCGATAAGCCCCCGGCGTCACCCCCGTCCACTTCTTGAACGCCCGATGAAACGCCGACGGCTCGGAAAACCCCAGTTGCTCGGCAATTTCCTGCAACGACAAATCCGCCCGCCCCAGATGAAAAATCGCAATATCGCGGCGCAATTCATCCTTGAGTGCCTGGAAACTGGTGCCTTCCTCCCGTAAATGCCGGCGCAGGGTCTGCGGGCTGATGTGCAGGTGCTGCGCCACGGCTTCCAGGTCTGGCCAGGGTGTGCGGTCGCGGCTTAGCAGGCGACGTAGCTGGCTGCTCAGGCTGTCGCCTTCGTCTGGCCGGGACAGCAGGTCGGCGGGGGAGCGTTCGAGGAAGTGCTTGAGGGTGCGCTCATCCTGCAACAGCGGCAGGTTCAGGTAGCGACTGGGGAACACCAGGCTGCTGCTGGCCGCGCTGAACACCAGCGGGCAAGGGAACAGCAGGTCGTATTCGCTGGCATGGGCCGGCATCGGGTAGCTGAAGGTCGCTTGCTCGAGGCGGATACGCTGGCCAATCAGCCAACTGCCGAGGCGATGCCAGATCACCAGCAGGGACTCGCTCAAAAAGTGATCCGGATCCCACAGGTGCGAGTCATCCAGGCTCAGGCGTGCCATGTCGCCTTCACGGCTCAACCGCCAGCGCGGCCCCTGGGGGAACAGGCTGTAGAACAACAATCCGCGCTCCAGCGCCTTCTCCAGGGTGCGGCAATGAATCAATGCGTGGCACATCATGGCGAAAGTCCCGCGCTTGCTCGGTCCATCGGCAAAGCCCAGGTACTCGTCATCCAGCGCCTGCCACAACCGCTGCAACAGCTGCGTGAATTGCTCTGGCGCGATGCGCGCACGGGGTTCTGCCAGCAGTTCCGGGGCAATCCCCAGTTGCTGCAACAGGCTCGAGTAATCGTAGCCGGCCCGGCGCGCGCCGCCCAGGGCAGCGCGGGCGTAATGACTGGCGATGGTGCGTTCGCGCATGCAGGGGCCTCGTCCATTGAGTGGCCGATGGTAGCCATCGCGCCTGGGGCGGACAAGGCGGATATCCGCCAAATTGTAGGACGAGATTGGAGTGATGGGCGGATATCCGCCACCTGACTCAACCAAGAATGCTGCCGGTGCACAGCCGACAGGCCCATGGTTTGTGGGCTCCAGGGCTTTTGCGGAAAGTGGCACGCCGTTTGCGATAAGGAATACAGATCTGCCAGCCAGCAGCTCGCCAAAACAAATCCCTCCAGTGCAGGAGGGTTCGCAATTCAAGTGTCGTGGGCAATGGCGGATATTTGCCCCACGGGACTCTTGAGGAAACTTTGCAATGACGACTCGTCAGCCGTTCTACAAAACCCTGTATTTCCAGGTAATCGTTGCCATCGTTATCGGTATCCTGCTCGGTCACTTCTACCCGCAGACCGGTGTGGCCCTCAAGCCATTGGGTGACGGCTTTATCAAGCTGATCAAAATGGTCATCGCCCCGATCATCTTCTGTACCGTTGTCAGCGGCATCGCCGGCATGCAGAGCATGAAGTCGGTGGGCAAGACCGGCGGCTACGCGCTGCTGTACTTCGAAATCGTCTCCACCATCGCCCTGCTGATCGGCCTGGTGGTGGTCAACGTGGTGCAGCCAGGCGCTGGCATGCACATCGACGTTGCGACCCTGGACGCTTCGAAAGTCGCGGCCTACGTCACTGCCGGTAAAGACCAGAGCATCGTCGGCTTTATCCTCAACGTGATCCCCAACACCATCGTCGGCGCCTTCGCCAACGGCGATATCCTGCAAGTGCTGATGTTCTCGGTGATCTTCGGTTTCGCCCTGCATCGCCTGGGTGCCTACGGCAAGCCGGTGCTGGACTTCATTGATCGCTTCGCCCACGTGATGTTCAACATCATCAACATGATCATGAAGCTCGCGCCGATCGGTGCCCTGGGCGCCATGGCGTTCACCATCGGTGCCTACGGTGTTGGCTCGCTGGTGCAACTGGGCCAGTTGATGATCTGCTTCTACATCACCTGCATCCTGTTCGTGCTGGTAGTCCTGGGTGGCATCTGCCGCGCCCACGGCTTCAGCGTCCTGAAACTGGTGCGCTACATCCGTGAAGAGCTGCTGATCGTACTCGGGACTTCCTCCTCCGAGTCCGCACTGCCACGCATGCTGATCAAGATGGAACGCCTGGGTGCGAAGAAGTCGGTGGTGGGCCTGGTTATCCCGACTGGCTACTCCTTCAACCTCGACGGTACTTCGATCTACCTGACCATGGCTGCCGTGTTCATCGCCCAGGCGACTGACACCCACATGGACATCACCCACCAGATCACCCTGCTGCTGGTGCTGCTGCTGTCCTCCAAAGGCGCTGCTGGCGTGACCGGTAGTGGTTTCATCGTACTGGCTGCAACCCTGTCGGCGGTTGGCCACTTGCCGGTTGCCGGCCTGGCGCTGATCCTCGGTATCGACCGCTTCATGTCCGAAGCCCGTGCCCTGACCAACCTGGTCGGTAACGCCGTAGCGACCATCGTTGTGGCCAAGTGGGTCAAGGAACTGGACACCGACAAGCTGCAAAGCGAGCTGGCTTCCGGCGGTACCGGTATCTCCGAAACCCGCGAACTGGATGACCTGGGCGTGGCCGAAGGCCCGGCACCAGCGCTTAAGTAAACGCTGACGCAGCACTGAAAAACCCATCTTCGGATGGGTTTTTTTATGGGCGCACGAGCACAACGGTCACTGCCGATGATGCTTACGGTGATTGCCGCTGCCGCGCAAGGTTGCCTACTCTGTGTTCCATCGAATCGGAATCGGAGCTCCCATGTCAGGCCCCTTGGCGTCCCTCAAAGTGCTGGATTTCTCGACCTTGCTGCCGGGGCCTTTTGCTTCGCTGCTGTTGGCAGACATGGGCGCCGAGGTGCTGCGCATCGAATCCCCCACGCGCATGGACCTGCTGCGGGTGTTGCCGCCCCACGACCGTGGCGTGTCGGCCAGCCATGCCTACCTCAACCGCAACAAGCGCAGCCTGGCCCTGGACCTCAAGCAGCCCGAGGCGCTGGAGATCGTGCGGCAACTGGTGGCGGAGTACGACATTGTGCTGGAGCAGTTCCGCCCAGGGGTCATGGAGCGCCTGGGGTTGGGGTATGAAGCGTTGAAGGCGATCAACCCGAAGCTGATCTATGTGTCCATCACCGGCTATGGCCAGACCGGCCCCTACAAGGACCGCGCCGGGCATGACATCAATTACCTGGCCTTGTCCGGCGTCGCCAGCTACACCGGGCGCCAGGACAGCGGCCCAGTGCCCCTGGGCGTGCAATTGGCGGATGTGGGCGGCGGCTCGTTGCATGCCGTGGTCGGCCTGCTCGCGGCGGTGATTGCGCGTCAGCACAGTGGGCTAGGGCAGTACCTGGATGTGAGCATGACCGACTGCGCCTTCAGCCTCAACGCCATGGCCGGCGCGGCTTACCTGGCGTGTGGCGTGGAGCCTGGGCGCGAAGACCAGGTGCTCAATGGCGGCAGCTTCTACGATTACTACCGCTCGCGGGACGGGCGCTGGCTGTCGGTGGGTAGCCTGGAGCCGGGGTTTATGCAGCAATTGTGTACTGCGCTGGGGCGCCCGGAGCTGGCGGCCCAGGGCTTGTCGCCCAAGCCCGAACAGCAAAAGGCCCTCAAGCAGGCGCTGCAAGTGGAGTTTGAGCGGCACAGCTTCGAGGAGCTGTGTGCGTTGTTTGCCGGGGTCGATGCTTGCGTCGAGCCGGTGCTCAGTCTGGGCGAAGCCCTGCAGCACCCGCAGTTGCAGGCCCGCGAGCTGGTGAGCCAGGTGCCCCGCGGGGATGGCTCGTTCCAGGCGCAGATGGCCTGCCCGCTGAAGTTTTCCGAAGGGGTGCCGGAGCCGAGGCATATCGGTGCTGCGGTGGGGGCGCACAGTGATCAGGTGTTGGGGGAGTTGGGTTTCAGTACTCAGCGGATAGCCGAGCTGCGGGGGGCCAAGGTGGTGGGGTAGTGGCTGTTCGGGCCCCATCGCGGGCATGGGTATCTAGACAACTCTTTTATCTAGTGCTGATTGGGTTTGTGTACATATCCGTTGCTGCGGTCATGGCGGCTATTGGTTCCGCCCTTACGGCGGCTCACTTTGGAGAAGCGCCAAAGTAAGCAAAGCGCTCTTGCCCCACCACTCGGTGCCTCGCCTAGGCTCGGCATGCCCGCAGTCAGGCATTGCTCCGTGGGCCCGCCGCGATCGGCCATCCCTGGCCGTGTCGCGGCTACCCCGGCATCCATGCCGGGGTGCCC
>NZ_JAARMB010000030.1:0-46493 GCF_012985615.1 Pseudomonas sp. WS 5412 | reverse complement strand
TTTCCTCGCGATAGCGGAAACGGTTTCATAAAACGGTCGTTTTTCGAAACTATCCAGACGTTGCAAGGGTTTGCGGGGCAGCGACTGAGCTTAAGTGCACTTTCTGTTCCGTTGCTCCCCCAACCCCTATTTCCAGCAGCGAGGTGATGAATTCGTTTTGCTGTTGTGCGGCGGCGACAAAAGCAGCCAAAGCCGTGATATTGAAGCGGCTAAAAAACTCGCCAGCGAGTGGAGGTCAGAATGAGCGAAAAAATTTACGACTACGACCCAGCAGCAGCCCTAGACGGCCCTGAAGCAATCGCCGTCTTCATGGCGGAGCCCTGCCATTTCCTCTCAGCGCCATAATCCAGGACCTTCATCTCCTCTCTCCTTGATTCCGTACTTAACTACGGAGGTAGAGTTGAATCGTGGATCGAAAACCCGAGAGGAGATCGCCGTTATGAAACACCTAAGACTGCTGCTGGTAGTGGGTGCGACTCTGCTGTCATCCACCGTATGGGCCGAGGGCGGGAGCGACCGAGCGATTGAGCGAATTGCTGCACGCGAGAGGGCTGAAGCGACCCTGGTGGCGGAAACCGTCAAGGAGATTAAGCAACTGGGCCCCACGGCGGCAGGCCGTAGCGAAGCGCAGCCCGCCTGTCCGCCTGCAAAGTAGAGCCTGTGCTACTCGACCAGATGCAACGTGAGCCCACTCTGCTGAGGCGCGAGGGCAAATAGCAATACCAAACTGTGCCCTTTGCAAGTGCTCCTTTGGCCATTCA
This sequence comes from Pseudomonas sp. WS 5412, assembly GCF_012985615.1. Taxonomy (NCBI): domain Bacteria; kingdom Pseudomonadati; phylum Pseudomonadota; class Gammaproteobacteria; order Pseudomonadales; family Pseudomonadaceae; genus Pseudomonas; species Pseudomonas sp. WS 5412. The sequence continues at coordinate 45,732 of NZ_JAARMB010000030.1, read as the reverse complement.
GCGGCGCTCATTGAGCGCCGCTTTTTTCTAAGCGCAAGCCGACCAACAGGGGCGCCTTACGCAACGGGAAATCCTCGGTTAACGCCCGAGTTGTCCCCATGCAGCGAAACGATCAGCGGACAGGAAACAGTCCCGTGGCTCGCACAACAGTCGTGAACCAGTTGCTCCAAAACTGACTCGATCCGTCGCAGATCCGCGAGCTTGCCACGCACATCCCCAAGCTTCTGCTCGGCGAGCACACGCGCTTCATCGCAGTGAGCACCGTCATCCAGCCTCAACAGCCCGGCCACTTCATCGAGGCTAAAGCCCAGCCGTTGCGCGGATTTAACGAATTTCACCCGGGCGACATCCGCCTCACCGTAACGGCGAATGCTGCCGTAGGGCTTGTCCGGTTCGGGTAACAGCGCCTTGCGTTGATAGAACCGGATGGTTTCCACGTTGACCCCGGCCGCCTTGGCGAAAGCGCCAATGGTCAGGCTTTCCAAATTGTTTTTCATACCGCTTGATTCCGTACATGACTACGGGACTAACCTTAAACCATCGATCAAATGCTCGAAAGGAGAAATGCATGTCTGAACCATCAAACGGGCGCGCCCCTCTTGTCGCCGGGGGGCTTGCGGCGATTCTCGCCTCGGCTTGCTGTCTCGGGCCGCTGATTCTGATCGCACTGGGATTCAGCGGGGCCTGGATCGGTAACCTGACCGTGCTGGAACCGTACCGCCCGCTCTTCATCGGCGCGGCACTGGTGGCGCTGTTCTTCGCCTACCGGCGCATTTTCCGCCCCGCTCAAGCCTGCGCACCGGGCGAGGTCTGCGCCATCCCTCAGGTACGTACCTCCTACAAGCTGCTGTACTGGCTGGTGGCGGCCTTGGTGCTGGTCGCGCTCGGCTTCCCCTACATCCTTCCCTTGTTCTACTGATCAGGAGTTCACCATGAGAAAACTGCTCGCATCCTTAGCCCTCGCCAGCCTGGTCGCCACACCCGTCTGGGCGGCCACGCAGACCGTCACCCTGGCGGTGCCGGGCATGACCTGCGCCGCCTGCCCGATTACGGTGAAGACGGCGTTGACCAAGGTCGATGGCGTGACCAAGGCTGAGGTGAGTTTCGAGAACCGCGAGGCCATCGTCACCTTCGACGATACCAAGACCAATGCCCTGGCGCTGACTAAGGCGACCGAGGACGCTGGCTATCCGTCCAGCGTCAAGCAATAGGAGGGACTTCCGATGGCAAATCCTCTCAATCTGTTCACGCGGATCGGTGACAAAGCCGGCTCCGTCGGCGTGCTGATTTCTGCCATAGGCTGCGCCATGTGCTTTCCCGCCCTTGCTAGTCTGGGGGCCGCGTTCGGTCTGGGCTTTTTGAGCCAGTGGGAAGGCCTGTTCATCACCACGCTGCTGCCTCTGTTTGCTGGACTGGCTCTGCTCGTCAATGCCCTCGGCTGGCTCAATCATCGGCAGTGGCGACGGACTGCGCTCGGCCTGATCGGTCCTACCCTGGTACTGGCAGCGGTATTTTTTATGCGGGCTTATGGCTGGCGGAGCGGTTGGCTGCTCTATATCGGCCTGGCCCTCATGTTTGGGGTGTCGATATGGGATCTCGTGTCGCCCGCTCATCGCCGTTGTGGGCCGGATGCCTGTCCGACGCCGCCAAACCAGTGAACCTGACAAGAGACGATCTAATGAGTAACGAAATGACCGAACTGAAAATCATTGGTATGACCTGCGCCTCCTGTGTCGTGCATGTGAAAGAGGCCTTGGAGAAGATTCCGGGCGTGCATCGGGCGGATGTTTCCTACGCCAGCGGGAAGGCCGAACTGAAGGTCGACGAGGGCGCAAGCCGTGAGCAGATGCAGGCCGCTGTCGAGGCCCTGGGGTATCGAGCGGCGTTCGAAGACGCCATGGTACAAGCCCGTCCTGGCCTGCTCGATAAGGCACGGGGTTGGTTGAGCAGCACTGACGCCGGGAAAGAGGGCGACAAGCTCCACGTCGCGGTCATCGGCAGTGGTGGCGCCGCCATGGCGGCCGCGCTCAAGGCGGTGGAAGGCGGTGCCCGCGTCACCCTGATCGAGCGCGGCATCATCGGCGGCACCTGCGTCAACGTGGGCTGCGTGCCCTCCAAGATCATGATTCGTGCCGCGCATGTGGCCCATCTGCGCCGCGAGAGCCCGTTCGACGCCGGGCTTTCCGCCATGACGCCGACCGTCCTACGCGAACGTCTGCTCGCGCAGCAACAAGACCGTGTCGCCGAACTGCGCCACGCCAAGTACGAAAGCATCCTGGAGAGCACGCCGGCGATCAGCGTGCTGCGCGGCACCGCCCGTTTCCAGGACGGCCACACGCTCAGCGTGAAACTGGCCGAGGGTGGCGAGCACATCGTAGCCTTCGACCGCTGCCTGGTCGCCACCGGCGCAAGCGCGGCCGTTCCACCGATTCCAGGACTGAAAGACACGCCGTACTGGACCTCAGACCAGGCACTGGCGAGCGATACAATCCCTAAGCGGCTCGCCGTGATCGGCGCCTCCGTAGTGGCAGTGGAACTGGCGCAGGCCTTCGCCCGGCTGGGTAGCGAGGTCACGATCCTGGCACGCAGTGCGATGTTCTTCCACGAAGACCCGGCCATCGGCGCGGCGGTGACGGAGGCCTTCCGTATGGAGGGCATCGAAGTGCTGGAGCAAACGCAAGCCAGCCAGGTGTCCCACGCCAACGGCGAGTTCGTACTGGCCACCAACCATGGTGAGTTACGTGCCGACCAACTGCTCGTCGCCACCGGCCGCACGCCCAATACCCAGGGCCTGAACCTGGAAGCGGCCGACGTGCAGCTGGACGAGCGCGGCGGCATCCAGATCGACGAGCGCATGCGCACCAGCGCAGCGGATATCTATGCGGCCGGCGACTGCACCGACCAACCGCAGTTCGTCTACGTCGCGGCAGCGGCTGGCACCCGCGCGGCAATCAACATGACCGGCGGCGAGGCCAAGCTCAATCTCGACGTCATGCCGGCCGTGGTGTTCACCGATCCGCAAGTGGCCACCGTCGGCTACAGCGAAGCCGAAGCGCAGCACGCCGGGATCGAAACCGACAGCCGCACCTTGACCCTGGACAACGTGCCGCGCGCGTTGGCCAACTTCGACACGCGGGGTTTCATCAAGTTGGTTGCCGAAGCGGGCTCCGGCCGACTGCTGGGAGTGCAGGCTGTGGCCCCGGAAGCAGGAGAACTGATCCAGACGGCGGTACTCGCCATCCGCAACCGTATGACCGTGCAGGAATTGGCTGACCAGTTGTTCCCCTACCTGACGATGGTCGAGGGACTGAAACTCGCCGCACAGACCTTTAACAAAGACGTCAAACAATTGTCCTGCTGCGCAGGGTAATGAGAGAGGGAGGTTGAAACATGAGCAACACGGCAGACGATCTCGGTAGGTGCGACAGCCTACGCAAGACATGGCAGTTGGTCAGCTTCTGGGGCCTGCCTGCCGTCGTGGCGACGATAGCGATTGTTCTGTCTAATCGACGCCCCGCGTTGTTCCTGGCAGCAGGCGCCGCGCTGGCCGTGATGGGCGGCGCCTGCCTGGTCAACGCCACGCGTTGTCGCCGCCTTCACTGCTACATAACGGGGCCTCACTTCCTGTTGCTCGCAGTTGGTGCGCTATTGGCTTATGTGTTTGACCAAAACGGCGAGCATCTCTCCAGGTTGTGGCTGCTACTGGCTCTGGGAGCTGCACCGTTGCTCATCTGGCTACCTGAGCGCCTAGCCGGAAGGAAATATCTGAGCGCCCCAGTTTGCGGTGAAGGTCGGGAGTGTCGGCGATGAATGCCTACTCCATATCCAGATTGGCCGAGGACGCGGGCGTCAGTGTCCATATAGTCCGAGATTATATGCTGCGCGGCTTGCTGCACCCCGCGCGGCGCACGGAAAGCGGTTACGGCATTTTCGATGAGCGGTCCCTGGCGCGGCTGTGCTTCGTACGTGCCGCCTTTGAGTCCGGTATCGGGCTCGACGAATTGGCGCGGCTCTGTCGAGCGCTCGATGCAGACGATAGTACCGATGTGATCGGGTGTATCGACCGCTTGCTTGGGCAAATCGCGACCCGGCTGGCAGCTTTAGACGCAGTGAAAACGGAGTTGGCCGGGCTGACTCATCGTGCCATCGAAGGTCACACCCATGCGTAATACCAACCAATCCGAATCAATCAAGATGCCCCGCTGGCACGCCTACACGTGGGGTGTGCTCGCCGCGCTCACTTGCCCCTGCCATCTGCCGGTGCTGGCATTACTGCTCTCGGGGACTGCGGCCGGGGCCTTCGTCAGCGAGCATTGGAGCCTCGCGACGCTCGTGCTGACGGTTCTCTTCGTCCTCTTCCTGAGAGCGGCTCTACGGGCCTTTCGGAAGCGGGCGTGACCCGCTCGGAGCACGGCGCGGTCTCCGCTGCCGAGTTGCGGCAGGCTTGGGAGCGTTGGGAATTGTTGCTGCACTGCCAGCCGCAGGTCGATCTGCGCGCAGGTTCGATCGCAGGTGTGGAAGAGTTACTAGGTTTTCTTGGACGATGGAGAAACCCCATCATGAACGCAAACGACACCCCCACTATCAGTTGCTGCGAATGTTGCAAGGAAATTTCCCTTGACGCCGCACTGACGCCGGAAGGTACCGAGTACGTCGTGCACTTCTGTGGCCTTGAATGCTATCAGCGCTTCATATCGCGCGCGGATAAGAGAGCGGCATCCGAGCCTGATCACCCCTGCACACCAGAGGTCAGTACCCGTCACGACGACTAATCTTTGCCTCTGGAAAGTGGCTCTGGTTTTTTTTAGAAAGCGTGAGTCCATTGAGATTTAATGCAAGTCCGCTCGTGGCTAATGAATCGCCCCGGGTTTCGTGGAGGCCTCAACTCTTGAGAAGATGAGACCATGAGAAAGACTACGACCTACTCCCCTGAAGTCCGTGAACGTGCCGTGCGCATGGTTCTGGAGCATTTGAACGACTACTCCTCCGAGTGGGCCGCCATTGAAGCCATCGCGCCGAAGATTGGCTGTGCAGCGCAAACGTTGCATGGCTGGATTCGCCGTCATCAGACCGACGCAGGTCAGCGTCCAGGCCCGACCACCGAAGAGCGTGAACGCATCAAGGCGTTGGAGCGGGAGAACCGGGAATTGCGTAAGGCCAATGAAATTCTGCGTCTGGCCAGTGCGTATTTTGCCCAGGCGGAGCTCGACCGCCGCACCAAGTCCTGAGGGCTTTTGTCGATCAGTACCGTGACCGTCTCGGGGTCGAGTCGATCTGCCGTGTCTTGCAGATCGCCCCGTCCGGTTACCGCAGACATGCGGCCCAACTGCGTAATCCGGCACTGCGTTGTTGCCGTGCTCAGCGCGATGAGGCGTTGAGCTTGGAGATCCAGCGCGTGTGGGACACCAACATGCAGTGCTATGGCGCGGTGAAGGTTTGGAAGCAGCTCCGGCGAGAAGGTATCGAGGCAGCCAGATGCACGGTGGAACGGTTGATGCGTCGAGCTGGATTGCAGGGCATAAGGCGCGGTCAGGTCGTGCGGACAACGGTGGCCGGAGACAAGTCGCTCTGTCCGCTGGATCGTGTCCAGCGCCAATTCCAGGCCGACCGCCCCAACCAGCTGTGGGTGTCGGATTTCACTTACGTGTCGACCTGGCAGGGATGGCTGTATGTGGCCTTCGTGATCGACGTCTTTGCGCGGCGCATCGTGGGGTGGCGAGTCAGTAGCAGCATGAAGACCGACTTCGTACTGGATGCCCTGGAGCAGGCCCTGTACGGCCGCCAGCCACACCGTGCCGGTGGACTGATTCATCACAGCGACCGTGGCAGCCAGTACGTCTCTATTCGCTACACCGAGCGGCTGGCAGAGGCCGGCATTGAGCCTTCGGTTGGCAGCAAGGGCGATAGCTACGACAACGCCTTGGCCGAAACCATCAACGGACTGTACAAGGCCGAGCTGATTTACCGTCAATCATGGAAGAGCCGCGAAGCTGTTGAGATGGCGACCTTGAAATGGGTGCACTGGTACAACCACCAGCGGCTGTTGAGCTCAATCGGGTATATCCCGCCTGCGGAGGCTGAGGCAAACTTCCACCAGCAACAAACAGGTCAGGCCATAGCGGCCTGACTTAAACGAAACAGCCTCCACGAAACCCGGGGCGATTCACTAATGTAAGCCCGAAGGCTTCGTCAGTAGTTTTATCTAGGCCGATGCCCGGGAGGATGGCAGCGTGCCTACAGGGCGTCAAAACCGGCTACCCAGAGTCAAATTCACCCCACAGTACAGCGATGCTATAGAGTTACTCGTCAGTCCTGCAGCATCAGTTTTACTCTGCACCTCCATTGTATTCAGTCTGCCGGCAGCCCATTTGCACGAATAGTCTAGTCCTGATAGTCAGGAGCAAGCGCTGCCAAAGGAGCAACGTGTTTAGAACCCGCCTGCAAGCATGAACATAAAGCAGAAATATCCTCTTGAAGGGCCATCGCCTGCGCCCAAATACTGTCGACATCACTGGTAGCCACAGTGAGGGGGAAACCTTCCAGTACCGTCATGGCCATGCCATGCAGGCGTAGGAAGTCTTCTCGAATGCTGCCGACCCCTCCGATTTCAGCAAGGCAGGCATCCAGCCGGTCGACCAAGTTGAGCAACTGAGCGGTGTCGTAGCTTGCACGCAGAGAGTCGAGTACCTTGGTATCGACGTCCCCATAAGGTGTCACGCGGAACGAAGCTGGCGGGATATGCATCAGTTCGTCACCTCAACGTTGCTGTCAGACATCTGTTTCGCACGCATTGATCCCGCAGCCTGCTGGAAAATGGAATCCTTGATCCAGGGTTCCGGTGGGCGTTTGAGTTTCAGGTTGAACTCCCCAAAACGTTTGACATTGCTGGTTAGGTAGGGGCTGAGAAACGATACGTCGTCGTCAGTGAACTGCCAGCCATCACGGGCGAGCTTCTGCAGGATGCGCATCATGTCCACGGTGTTCTGCAGGATCACCGACGAGGCCACCATGTCGTTGTAGCGCAGGCGTTTCTGTTGCTCGTCCGGATCGTTTTCGGCGATCACGTCACCGCCAAAGGACAGCCACTTAGAGAAGCCGTTGTAGGACTCGATCTTATTGGTGTTGGCGGTGACTTCCTGGCGCAACTCGCGGCTGCCGATCCAGTTGAGTAGGAAGATCGTCCGGATCACGCTGCCCAGCGCTTGCGCGGCATGATAGAGCTTGTTGCGCCGACTGTAGGAGCCAAGTTTGCGCAGTAGCATAGGTGAGGAAATCTTGCCGGCCTGGATTGACAACGCGACCTGCATCAGATCCTGCCAGTGGGTTTCGATCAGGTGCCAGTCGGCGGTGTCGGTGAACAGACGGTTGATGTGTTTATACGAAACGCCGCGATCTGGCCGGCACATCACCAGGTCGCGCCAGTTGCGGATACGCGGCATCAGATTGATGCCCAGCAGATGAGTGAAGGCGAACACCGTGGCCGACTGGCCCTGGGTGTCAGAGTACACCGTATCGGGTTCGACGCTGAGGTCGACCTTGAGCAACCCCTCAATCACATAGATTGCCTCCCAGATACCAGGCGGGATGAAGTGCTGGAACACCGCGATGTAGTTATTGGCCACGTGTCGGTACGCCACGGCCCCCATCTTGCGATAGCGGAAGTGGTAGCCGGCCAGCAGATTGTCGTCATAGAAGTCGAACTGCGTACCGTCCGCGGCCACCGCCTTGCCATCGCCCCAGAGCTTGGGCAGGTCAAGTTGCAGATAGAGTTCCACCAGCTCGCGGTTAGCCTTGTCTAACTTCTCAAGCGAGAGATGGCGGCGATTCGTATAGGACAGCATGTGCGGCGTGACATTACCGGCCAGATGCCGTGCGGCCTGGTTGGGGCCAAGGTTGCAGCCCATGGCGAAGATCGTCATCAGGTAGCGCTCGGCCGGTTCTTTGAGCTTTGGCTCGTTGCCGGACATCGGCCCGAAATGCCGAGTGAACTGAATCCAATGCTCAATGTTGGCCATGATGTCGAGCACGTGCCTGGCCGGCATGCGCTGCATAAGCGCCGTCTGTAGCGAGATGGCCGAAGGCGGGATGTCCCGCGCTATCACTCGGCGTAGCACCGGTTCGCCGGCTTCATTGATCGATACGTCACCTCGGCAAGAAGGGAATTTTTCATCCAGATGCTGCGCGGTTTCCTCCAGCTGAATCTTGAGGGAGGCGACAAACTCCTTCGCCGTGCCAGGCAGCCCCACCTTTTCGCAGTAGGCCGGTAGACGATGGAAACATTCTTCCCAGGGCAGCAACTGCTTACGGTAGTCGGCGAAAGATTCCGACCCCAGCACGCACATATCACCCGAGCGCAGCTCACTGGCCAGGTAAGAGAACACGCAGACTTCCAGATAGCGCCGGTTGGTAGGTGGCCCTTCACTGGCAGGACGACGCACGACCTTAACCCAGCGCTCCGACGCAAACGACAAGTCGACATGCTCGTCGATCCACTCGCGGTGTAGATTTTCGCTGTCCTGGATGAGCTGAAGCGCCTGGATAAGTGAGCGATCCTGAGTCGTGGGTTCCAGTTGAAGAAGGTGGCTCAGACGGAACAACAGCGAGCGATGGGACTTGAAGTGCTTCCAGATCAGCGGCAGGTAGTTGTTACCGCCCGTAGCCTGGACTTCGGCGCAAGTCTCGCGCAACCGATCCAGGTTGCCATCGGGAGAGAGGAATTCCCGGATCAGACTGCCAGCCTCCTGGTCATCCGGTTCCTGAACAAGAATCTGCACCACGCCATCCAGGGTGGCCGCCAGTTGCTCCAGCTTCTGGCGTTGCCGCGCCTGGATTTGCTCCAACTCCTCCTTGGCGCGTTTGTGGATCGTCGAAATCCGTCGGATGAACATCTCGGCCAGGTGATCCCGAGTTCGCACCCGCATCCGATAGATCAAGGCCAGCATCAGTGTGTAGCGTTTCGGCAGCGAGCAGTCCTTCAGCTCGGCGACGTCCGACGCGGCGGCTTGGGTGGCGAAGTGGCGGATCTTAGCATCGACGACCCCCTCAAGAATGGCATCCAGATCTCCGAAGCTCTCTAACCACGCCAGGTGGTCGATCAACACCTCCAGGTGCTTGCGGGAAGGCTTCTTGGGTGCCTGCTTGAGTGCGTTGAAGTCACTCTGCCGACGCCCGAAATCCGTGTCGAGCAGCTCCTTTAGCTTGTAGATCACCTCGATTGGCGCTCGGAGCACGATCAGGTTGAAGGTAACTTCCTGAGCACTCGCCAAAGCGGTTTCTGCGATGTTGTTGAGCGTCGAATAAGCCGGAAGCTCATAGCCACGCTGAATCAGCTCATCAAGCATGGCATTAATGAGATCGACTCGCTGCTCAAGCACTACAGCGCAGTCACGTGCGATTTCCTCAGTGATCGCTAGCCCGTCGCTGCTATAGAAGGGTGTAACCTGCAGGTACTGCCGAACCGCCGCTTGGTGTCGGTAAAGGGTGCGGGGGTTGCTGTAGCGCGGAGCTATTCGTGCGCCGTAGCGAAGGCATTGTCGGACATGACTGATGAGCTCCTGAGGAAGCTCCTCGAACGGAACAAAATAGTGTAGCTGCTGAAACACCTTTAGTTGGATTGCCAGCCCAATCGATAGCGCTGGACTCTTAGCGGTGTTATTGACCCATTCGATCTCTGAATCAGACAGGGAATAGCATCGATGCAGCTCCTTAGCTGGCAACTGACTGGGCAAGAGCGGGTAGGCTGTCCTTTCCACCGAAGCCATTGAGTTCATCCCCCAAGTAAGGCAAAACATCAGCATAGACGGCTAGTCAGGCGGGGGATGACCAGCAATCAAGAACTCAATAAATTTCCTTTTAGTTCAATATCTTGCAGAACGAATGTCCTAATTTTTGCCTTATCTCGGCATAACCCCATATTGAGCTATGCCCTAACTGGGCGTCAGGCCGGAACCTTGGGCAGTGTCAGAATAGGGCCGATTCCAGCATTTTCTGACGACTCGCCTGCAACCTCTAGGGCCTCAACCTGACAGGCCGCACGCTTAGCGTACGATTTTGTCCGTTTTCTCTATCGTCCCCTCCATGCCCGACGGACGGTCGCCGGCCCGCCCTGGTCGAAGGCCGCCCCACTCGGCCCGGCGAGGCCCGGCCAAGGTTGGACAGTTGCAGCGGCCAAAATCGCCCCCTGCGGCCTCCTGGGCGCGTTTCTGGTGCCAAGGTAGGCTTGCCCCCTGACTGACAGCTTCCGCGTTGTGTGGGCGATTCTGGAGGCTCTGACGCTGCTCCGGTTGCAGCGCTCCCGCCCCCTCTTTGGCGTTCAACCTGTCGTTTTCAGAAGACGGCTGCACTGAACGTCAGAAGCCGACTGCACTATAGCAGCGGAGGGGTTGGATCCATCAGGCAACGACGGGCTGCTGCCGGCCAATAGCCGACAATGACGACACTGGAAATCCCCGCCTGTGAGCGTCGGCTCAGGGCGGGACAGCGTCATCCAGCTACCTGCGCCACTGACTCAGCCTTGTCCAGCCGGCCGCGCCGCACGAACAGACTGACCAGCCGTTGACGGATCGCCACCTGGAGTTCCGCCAGTTGTTCCGGCGTGATGCGAATTTCACCCGCTCGACGAGCGCAACACCGGCGCCGCCTACGCCAAGAACCGGCGAATCGAACTCAAACTCACGAACCGCTGAGCGCCGCGTCACCGCGCTGCTGCGCCAGCCAGTCGCGCGGGGCGCAGCCCATGCGCACGCGGAAGGCGCGCGCCAGAGCGTTCGGGCTGCCGTAGCCGACGCGGTCGGCCACCACCGCCACCGGCCGCCCCTGCTTGAGCAGGGTGCAACTGACGTTCATCCGCCAGTCGGCCAGATAGTCGCCCGGCGTGACGCCCACCGCGTCCTTGAACGCGGCGGCGAAGCGCGCGCGTGACATGCCCGCCTTCGCCGCCAGCGCCTCGAGCGACCACGCGGTCTGCGGCGCATCGTGCATGGCGGTTATGGCGCGCGCGAGTTTCGGGTCGGCCAGGCCCGCCAGCAGTCCGGTGGCGCCAAGCCGCCCATCCATCAGATAACGCAGCAACTGGATCAGTAGCAACTCGCACAAGCGGTCGATGGCGGCCTGCCGACCGCACTGGTCGCGCTCGGCTTCGGCAAACAGCAACTCTAGCGTCGGCCCGAGGCCGGGCAAGTCCGCCAACGGAATCAGCAGCATCGACGGCAAGGCCATGGCCAACGGATTGCCCGTCGAAGCGCCCAGGTCGACCTCCGCACACAACCGCTCAGCGGTATCGCCGGGGGCGGCGACAAAACGATGCGACGCCACGCGCGGATAAAACAGCAGGCTCGGCTCGGTAACCAGCAGATCTTCATGCACGGGCGAACGCGCCGTAATCGGGCCGCGCCGCACCAGATGGATATAGCCATGCGGCGCCGCGTAATGATGCTGCCCACAGAAGGCGCCGCTGTGAAAAACGCGCGCCGAAAGCGAGTAGTGCCGGAGCAAGCCGGCCAGTCGATCCGCCATTCCACTCTCCATATAAGACGATAGGTTACGTATTTGATACTTTACGTGCCATATCGTACCAAACAAAGGGCGATCATGCCCACGTGCTCTTGCACCTCACCCACTACGGAGATAGACATGACCCAAATCGCCCCCCTGACCATCGACACCGCTGACGCCGCTACCGCTGCCACACTCAAGGCCGTCAAAGCCAAGCTTGGCATGGTGCCGAACCTGTTCGCCACGCTGGCCCACGCGCCGGCGGCGCTCAATGGCTACCTCGGCTTGTCCGAAACGCTGGGCACCGGCCGCCTGAATGCCTCCCAGCGCGAGATCGTTGCGCTCGCTGCCGGTCAAGCCAATCGCTGCCAGTATTGCCTGAGCGCACACACCCTGATCGGCAAAGGTGCCGGACTGTCGGCAGAGGCCATCGCCGCGGCCCGCACCGGCCAGGCGGCCAACGCACTTGACGATGCAATCGCCGGCTTTGCCCGCGCGCTGGTCGAGCAACGCGGCGTGGTGTCGGCCGACGCCATGGCCAACTACCGCCGCGCGGGGCTCGACGACGGCCTGATACTGGAAGTGATCGCCAACGTCGCGCTGAACACGCTCACCAACTACACCAACCACATCGCCGACACCACGGTGGATTTCCCCGTGGTCGCCGTCTGATCTCCATAGGCATATAAGGAGAACACGATGAAAATCGCACTCACCGGCGCTCTGCTCGCCAGCGCCCTCGTCCTGCCACTGGCCGTCACGGCCGGCGACTTTTCGCCCTATGTGGACAGCCAGGGCGGCATCAGCCGCCCCACAGACTTCCGCACAAACTTCGTCCACCTGGGCTCATATGCGGTGTTGGACGAAAAATCCGCCTCTCGCGGCTTGCACGATGTGTACACCGAAAAGGCCTCGGCCGAGCACTACCGCAAGACCGGCAAGTTCTTGGACGGCGCCACGCTGGTGAAAGAGATCCGCAAGCTCGAAACCAGCGCCATGACCACTGGCAACCCTGTGGTCTGGGGTTCCGATGCGGCCGTGTGGTTCGTGATGGTCAAGGACGCCAAAGGCCGTTTCGCCAGCAACCCCTTGTGGGGCGACGGCTGGGGCTGGGCGCTGTTCAAGGCCGACGCCCCCGCCAAGAATGTCGCCGTCAGCTACGAAGCCGACTGCATGGGCTGCCATGTGCCGGCGGCCAAGACCGACCGCGTATTCATCCAGGGCTATCCGACACTGACCCAGCACTGACTTGCTGCCGGGTTACGCTTCGCGCAGGATGGCACCTCCGTCCTGCGCGAGCCACCCTTTCCGGAAGCGCGCCATGCCGACACTCGACGCCTTTCTGACCGACGTCCGCGCCTGCACGCGCTGCGCACCGCATCTGCCACACGGCGTGCAGCCGGTCTTCCAGTTTCACCCGAGTGCGCCCATCCTCATCGCCGGCCAAGCACCGGGGGCCCGGGTCCATGCCTCAGGCGTGCCCTTCGACGACGCCAGCGGCGCGCGTCTGCGCGCCTGGCTGGGCGTGGACCGCGACACCTTCTACGACCCTACCCGCATCGCCATTCTGCCCATGGGCTTCTGTTATCCGGGCACCGGCAAAAGCGGTGACCTGCCGCTACGCCCGGAGTGCGCCCCCCGCCTGGCGCGAAGCCTTCATGCAGCGTTTCGAGCGCCTGTCGCTGGTCATCGTGCTGGGCAGCTACGCCATGGACTACCACCTCGGTACTGGCAAGACGCCGCTCACCCGGGTGGTCGAAGCCTGGCGCGAGCACTGGCCGCAAGCGTTCCCCCTGCCTCACCCTAGCCCGCGCAACAATCGCTGGCTGGTGCGCAACCCCTGGTTCCAACAAGACGTGCTGCCCGCGCTGCAAGCACGCGTCCAGGCAGTCCTCACCGCCAACCCCAAGGAAACCCCATGACCGACGACACCGCCGCCATTACCGAGCTGCTGCACAAGTACTACGACACCCTGGCCTGGGCGAACGGAGACAGGCACCGGCTTTGGAGCGATGAACGACGGCTTCAGGTGCGGTAGCTGACGCCTGGGACCTCAATCACCGTATGACCGGGTCGAAAGCGGTCCTTTCTCTGACAACATCGCCCTAGCCCGCACTCAACCCCCACAACACATCCAGCACATGTTGCGTAGGCCGCTCGACGTCCCCACCACGGTGGGCAATACCAAGTTGACGCCACAATAAGGGCTGTAATGGCCGCATGACGATCCTGGTATCGGGCAATGGCGTGGAGGCTTCATGCGGCAACAACGTCGCACCATAACCGGCCGCCACTAGGCTTTTGATCGCATCGTTGTAGTTCAGTTGAATACGCGGCGTGGGCTGCCGTCCATCACTGGCGAACCACTCCGAGGTCAAGCGCGAAAGCCGAGTAGTTTTGTCATTCAGAATTAATGGCTGGGCGGCCAGCCAACCGGGGGTCACAACATCCGGGCATTCCCAGCGAGCCGGCAAGAAGGCCATGACCGGGTCCCGCCGCCATGGCTCGATCCGCAATTCCTTCACCGGGGTCTGTGGCAGCGCGACCAGACCGATCTCCAAAGAGCCCTCGGCAAGCTTCTTCAAAGTTTCCTGCGACGTGAGCACCGCGACCTGCACATCGATAGCGGGATGGCGTTGGCCCAACGTCTCCAAAGCTTGCGGCATCAACTGTGCGATGGCCCCTGTGGAGGCACCCAGCCGCACACGCCCGGCCAAGCCCTGCACCTGACGCTCCACGTCCTCAAGCGCCTGCTCCGCATCCGCCAACAGGCGCCGCGCGCGCTCCACCAGCGTTTCTCCAATCGCCGAAGGCTGAATGCGCCCACGTGTGCGCGACAACAGCTTTCCGCCAACCCGCGACTCCAGGTCGGCAATATGCAAACTGACCGTGGGTGGCGCGAGGTGCAGCACACGGGCCGCCTCGGCAAACGAACCCAGGTCGGCAATGGCCACCAACGTGCGCAGACGGTCCAGGCTGATTTCGCGCATGAGTCACTCCTTGTTCAGAAAAGCTGAATTTCATCGTTTAGAAATTCAACTTTTCCTATCTTAGCCCCTCACTGAAGATTGGAACTCCTGATTTCCTATGTCCGAGAGCATTCCATGGCAAGTCCTCTTATATTCATCGACGGCGACCAAGGCACCACCGGGTTGCAAATCCATCAACGTCTACGCGACCGGACCGATCTGCGGCTTATCACGCTCAGCCCCGAACATCGCAAGGATCCGCAACGTCGCGCCGAAATCATCAACGCCTGCGACATCGCGATTCTCTGCTTGCCCGACCAAGCCGCACGCGACGCTGTAGCGAGCATCGAAAACCCCGCCGTTCGGGTGATCGATGCGAGTTCGGCGCACCGCACCCATCCAGACTGGACCTATGGTTTCGCGGAGATGAACTCGCAGCAGGCCCAACGCATCGCCACGGCACGGCGGGTCAGCAATCCCGGTTGCTATCCCACGGGGGCGATAGGGCTGCTGCGCCCATTGCTGGAGGCCGGGTTGCTGCCCAGGGACTATCCGACGAACATTCATGCTGTGTCGGGCTATTCCGGAAAAGGGCGCGTTGGCGTGCAAGAGCATGAGGGAGAGGGCGCATCACAGGCGCCCGCGTTTCAGGTTTATGGTCTGGGGCTGGCACACAAACATATTCCGGAGATTCAGCAGCAAAGCGGTCTGATGGAGCGGCCGATGTTTGTGCCGGCTTATGGGGCTTTTCGGCAGGGGATCGTGCTGACCATACCGTTGCAACTTCGCTTGTTGGCGCCGGGCGTGGATGCGGTGCGGTTGCATGCGTGTCTTATGCAGCACTACGTCGATGCGGACCATGTACAGGTGATGTCGATGCAGGAGGCCAAAGGGTTGACGTGCCTTGATCCTCAGGCGCTTAACGGGACTGATAGTTTGCGATTGGTGGTGTGTGAAAATGATGAGACGGGGCAGGTTTTGTTGGCTGCGGTGTTTGACAATCTTGGGAAGGGAGCCGCTGGAGCGGCGGTGCAGAATCTGGATTTGATGGTTGCAGGAACATGACTCCGACTACCCACTGGCTCTAGAGTCTATGGCTCGAATTTTCGAGCGGTTGTTTCCTCTCTGTTTATGGCCTGGCATCGACGGCATTAAACGAGTCGAAAACAGAATCTACGCGTGTCAGCAGTTTGCAATCCAGTCAGGCTTTGAAGTTAAACGGTCGTCCACGACAGGCAGCAATCGGCCAACAGCGGCCGTTTTAGAGTAGGGAAAATAAATCCCCTTTTCTGCTGTCTACGCTTCGCAGCGCCGGTTACCCGGTCACCACGCAAGACTCGCTTCCGGTCGGTGGCTAACCTTTACCGGGCGGGGGTCATACCCGCTGGGTTTCTTACGCCATTTCGTGACGGCTTGCGCCGTCATTCCCAGGCGACCAAGCTTTGCCTGGCGCACATAAATCAGTCCCCTTTTTCTCTTTGCGCAGCAATGGCGTCGATCCTTCGCGCCTGCAAACCTTTGGTGCAGGCTCCAGCTCGCCCATTGCCCCCAACGACACCGCCGAGGGTCGCGCCCAAAATCGCCGCGTTGAAATCAAACTGGTGCCCCGTAGCGGCGCTGTAGCTCAAGGGTAATGGTGCCTTGGTGCTCTTTTCGTCGGATGCCCAGCTATCTTTTAATGGGTTACGGGCGATTTGCAGTGGGCTCCAAAACCTGGCCTCAGGAGGTGCAAGCTCCCGTGGCACCGGCTTTGGACTGGGCAGACCAATACGCCGGCCCATAAGCCCATAAGGATCCCGGCCTCGGCCGGGTTCTTTATGCCCGCTTCGCGGGCTTGAGCCCAGAAGGGAGCGGCGTGCGCCGGATTCGCATCTGCCAGCCAGTACGCAGCCCGTTTGGAACTCAGTTGATCCGTCTTTTTCAACGGTTTAACAGCCAAATCAATACGTTCACAAGTACACTCGCCACCCTAGGGATGGTGAAGCATCCACGAGCGGTACTAGAATTTTCAGCTTTTCGGTGCCGCCGCACGAATTCAAGGGGCAAGCATGGATTACGAACAACTGCCGAGGGCCGCCTTGGTCCGTATGCTGCAGGAGCATGATGCGGCGCTTGCCGATGCTGGCAAGAATGGCATCGTTATGAGTTACACCGGGCGGGCTGCTCCCTGGCAGATCATCCGCCAGGTCAAGCCGAAGCTGCATCGTATTATCAAGAAAGTATCCTTTGGAGAGGAAACCGCCCAGTCAGAGAATGAGATCTGGGACGGTGAAAACCTTTCTGCGATGGTCACGCTCTATAAATATCGTGGTCAAGTTGATCTTGTAGTAACAGACCCGCCGTACAACACCGGCGAGGACTTCCGCTATAACGACAAGTGGGACAAGGATCCAAACGATCCAGATCTCGGCGATGTAGTTCCTAAAGATGATGGGTCCAAGCACAGCAAATGGTTGCGCTTCATGACACCCAGAATCTGGATGATGCGTGAGATGCTAACCCCAGGCGGGGTTATGGCTATCTGTATTGATCATAGGGAACTATTTAGACTTGGCATGCTCATGGACGAAATCTTCGGCGAAGAGAATCGCATTGGCATAATCAATTGGCAGAAAAGCTATTCACCTCGCAGTGATAATAAGGGGGCGGCGGCGAAAACTGAGTGCAACACCTGACCTTTCCGGTACGGTGCTGTCCCTATGTCTTATTCCGAACTCAGCGTTGAAGAGCGCGCCACCATTCAAATCGGTCATGCCCAAGGTTTCAGCCTGCGCGGGATTGCCTGCTTGATCAACCGATCCCCTTCGACCATCAGCCGGGAGCTGCGCCGCAATCGAGATGCCTGTGGCGGCTACTCGGCCCGCGTGGCCCAGCAGCAGATGCAGGCCCGCCGTCAGGTGTGTCGACCGAAGCAAAAGCTGTTGCCGGGTAGCGAGCGCTTCGAATTGGTGGCGCATATGCTGCGTGAGCGTTTGTCTCCCGAGCAGATTGCCGGCAAGCTGCGCAGCATGAATATTCCCAGCCTCAGAGATGCCTACGTCTGTCGCGAGACGATCTATAACGCGATCTATGCCTTGCCAGTCGGCGAGCTGCGTAAAGAGCTGATCATCTGCCTGCGCCAAAGCAAGACGATGCGCAGGCCGCGCTCTGGCGGCGTGGATCGGCGCGGTCAGATCCCTGAGAGGGTCAGTATTCATGTACGTCCGCCGGAGATCGAAGACCGACTGATGCCAGGGCATTGGGAAGGCGACCTGATCAAGGGCAAGGCCAACGCCTCGTCTGTAGGTACGCTGGTGGAGCGCACCAGTGGCTACCTGATGCTGGTGAAGATGAACGACGCGACGGCGACCTCGGCGATGGAAGGCTTCAGTGCAGCGCTCAATGGCATGCCGCTGGCGATGCGCAAGAGCATGACCTACGACCAGGGCCGAGAAATGGCGCGGCATGCTGAAATCACCCAGCAGACCGGGGTGGCGATTTACTTCTGCGACCCGCACAGCCCTTGGCAGCGCGGCAGTAACGAAAACATCAATGGCCTGATCCGCCAGTACCTGCCCAAAGGCACGGACTTGTCGGTGCATAGCCAGGAGGAACTGGATGCCATCGCACTGCAACTGAACATGCGCCCCCGTAAGCGCTTCGACTTCAAGTGTCCGATCGAGGTTATGGACGAGGTGATGCAGGAAGCTATGGCTATGCGGCATGATGCTCCAGCTTCAATTCAATAACCGTGTTGCACTCAGCTCCTGTAACCGCCCACTTTAATGTCAGGAAGCTTAAGCTCTGTTAGTGTTTTGGCTATTCTCTCTCCTCTTGGAAGACTGGTTGAAAGAGCCAGGAATATTTCCAATAACCCATTAAGTCAATCCCTCTACACTGGGCGCACCGATGAGTTTGGCCAAATAGAGTTTGCTTTACGAATGATGCAAGCTGAAACAGGCGCCATAGTAGGTCGCATAGGTGATGCATCAAATCGGCTTAGCGAACACACCCGAGGCCTACTAAAGGATATTGAGTCAAGCAATGTACTTACAGTTGAGCAGCAGGCAGAGACAGATCAAATAGCAACGGCAGTAAACCAAATGGCGGCAAGCATTCAAGAGGTTGCGAGCAATGCACAGCATGCTGCAGATGCGGCCGGAAGAGCAGACACTGAGACGGCATCTGGCCAGCGTCTGGTAGCCCACACAAGCCAGTCAATCACTGCCCTTGAAGGTGAAATTAGGCAAGCCGCTCAGGTTATTCATGAGCTTGAAGGTCAAAGTAACGAGATATCAAAAGTTCTTGACGTTATACGAGGGATCGCCGAGCAAACGAATTTGTTGGCACTCAACGCAGCAATTGAGGCCGCGCGTGCTGGTGAGCAGGGGCGTGGTTTTGCTGTTGTCGCCGATGAGGTTCGCAGTCTTGCTGCTCGCACACAGCAATCGACAACGGATATTCAAAGCATGATCAGCGCTCTACAAGAGCGAGCGCAATCCGCTGTTACAGTCATGGAGCAAAGTAGTCGGCAAGCGCACACGAGTGTAGCTCACGCAGAGGAAGCAGCTACAGCTCTTGATGGAATTGGCCAACGCGTTAACGAAATTACCGACATGAACGCGCAAATAGCGACTGCGGTCGAGCAGCAGGGAGCAGTAAGTGAAGACATAAACCGCAGTATTATCAATATACGCGATGCTGCTGATACCAATGTACAGACCGGGCAGAATAATTTGCAAAGTGCGAAATCTGTCGCTCAGTTAACTAGCGCTCTGAGCGAACTGGCAAAACAGTTTTGGGAAAAACGAGGATAACGCTTTTCAGTATCTCGACAGGGATAACTTACTTTACCATCGGTTATCCCTTTTAGCCGCACAAATTTTAGCCATGGCTTTTCAGGAAGTCAGGGCTATCAGAATGGCCTTAGAAAGCCTAGTCAAAGAGCTGTCACGAGAACACCGTTAGCTTAGCGTACGATTTTTTCCGAATTCTGCGGTTCCCCCGAGATGGGCCTGGACACGGGTGATAGATGCTGAATTAAGCCGTGTGACGGCAGGCTGTGCTGGGCTGCACGTCGGCATGGGCGTGCGTGGTCAGGACGCAAAAACACACTTGCCCGCAATGGCGGGCAAGTGTGTTTGCAGAGGGGGAGTGCGTTGTTGGTTATTGTTTGTTGCGACCGGCAATCACCACCAGGATCAGCGACGCCAGGATCAGGATCGAACTGATAGCGGCAATGGTCGGATCGATCTCGTCGCGCAGCGCCGTGAACATGCGCTTGGTCAGAGTCTGGTTGTCGCCGCCGGAGATGAACAGCGCCACCACAGTTTCATCCAGCGAGGTGATGAAGGCGAACAGTGTCGCCGAGACCACACTGGGCTTGATCTGCGGCAGGGTCACGGCCATGAAGGCGCGAAAGCGGTTCATGCCCAGGCTGCGCGCCACCATTTCCTGGGACATGTCGAAGTTACGCAGACCGGCCAGCAGCGCGATGATCACGTAGGGCAAGGCGAGCATGATGTGCGCCAGCACCAGGCCGGTCAGCGTGCTGATCAGGCCGACCCGGGCGTAAACGAAGAACACGCCGGCGGCGATCAGGATGATGGGCACCATCATCGGCAGCAGCAGGATGATCTGCAGCGTACGCACCACCTTCAGGCTGGAGTTGTTGATGGCGTAGGCGGCCGCCATACCAATCGGCAGGCTGATGGCCATGGTGAAAAATGCCGTGATCAGACTGACCCGCGCCGCCGACATCCACTCCACGCTGTTGAAGAACGCCTCGTACCAGTGGAAGGACCATTGCTTGGGAGGGAATTGCAGGAAGCGCGCCTCGGAGAACGACATGGGTACCACGATCAGCACCGGGATGATCAGGTACAGCAGGATCGCCGCGACCAGCACCGTGAACAGCACGTGGGACAGGCGAAGGTGACGCAGGTTGGCAAGCAGGTTCATTTAGCGCGCTCCCAGGATGCGTTCGATGGGGATGAAGCGATTGATGCCCCAGAAGATCAGGAACACCACAAACAGCAGCACCAGGCCGACTGCGCTGGCTGCGCCCCAGGCGTGATAGAGCTCGACGTTGCGTTGCACCAGCATCGACACCAGGATCGTGCGGCCACCGCCGAGCAGTTCCGGGGTGATGAAGA
Source organism: Pseudomonas sp. WS 5412 (assembly GCF_012985615.1). Classification (NCBI taxonomy): domain Bacteria; kingdom Pseudomonadati; phylum Pseudomonadota; class Gammaproteobacteria; order Pseudomonadales; family Pseudomonadaceae; genus Pseudomonas; species Pseudomonas sp. WS 5412. Next base: position 25,136 of record NZ_JAARMB010000030.1, on the reverse strand, counting down.
AGCCTAGGCAGATGACGAACACCAGGATGGAACCGGCCATGACCCCCGGCGCTGCCATCGGCAGGAAGACCCGGCGGAAGGTGTAGAAGGGTTTGGCGCCAAGGCTCTCGGACGCTTGCATGAGGTCCTGGGGGATTTTTTTCATCACCGAATACAGCGGCAGGACCATAAAGGGCAGCATGACGTGCAGGGTGCCGATTACCGTGCCAGTGGTGTTGTGCATCAGCGTCAGGGGTTGGTCGATGATGCCAAGGTCCATCAGCGTCTGATTGACCAGTCCGCGGCGTTGCAGGAGCACCAGCCAGGCATAGGCCCGCACCAGCACGCTGGTCCAGAACGGCAGGATCACGCAGATCAGAATCAGGTTGGCCCAGAAACCCTGCAGGCGCGAAGCGGCGTAGGCAATGGGGAAGCCCATGACGATCGACAGGATCGTCACCAGGAAACTGATCTTGAAGGTCAGGGCGAAGGTGTCCCAGTAAATGCTTTCCTGGAAAATCCGGATGTAGTTGGCCAGGGAAAACCCTTCCTCGGTCTGGACCGACTGAAAGGCCAGCCAGCACAGCGGCATGATCAACAGCACCACGACCATGACCAGCGCCGGGGTGAGCAGCAACAGCATGGAGGTGTGCTCCTTGCGTTCTTCACGGGCCAGGGCGTCTTCGCTGGTCATGGGCGGCTGGTGCTGCTGGTCGCTGGAGTCGGGCATGGATTTGGCGAGATAGGCGTTGGACATGATGACCTCTCGTCACTGCGCAGTGCTGGAGGGTATCCAGCACTGACGGGTAGCGCTGGCGGTGGCAGTCGTCCTGGCGGACAGCAGGGTGCGGTGCTCGGGTAATGTCATGTGAAGAACTCCCAATGGTGGGCAGGTACTTGAGGCGAGCGCGAGTTGTCTGCACAGGTCACTCTGCGGGACCCTCAGGCCTAATGTACCGGGATGCCAACGAATGAAGTGGACGCAATTGACCGGTGCGCAAGCGCTTTATGTCGAAATCGCGGGGGTAGACGGCATGTCCTGCGCCGAGGCCTCTGGCCTGCGGCGCAGCAACGGCCGATGGCTATTTTTTCTGGACGAAGGACAACCAGCGTTCTTCGGCCTTGACCCCGGCTTCGGAGGCCCACCATTGCGCCGAGAGCAGGGCCTGGCGCGAGATGTTGCCGGGTGCGGAAGGCAGCTTGGCCTCGCGCTCGGCCGGGATTACCCCGGTCTTGAAGGCTTCGGGGTTGAGCGGGCCGTAGTCGATGATCATCGGCAACGCCGCTTGCAGTTTGGCATCGATGGCCTCGTTGACGAATTTCATGGCGGCCACCTTGTGCGGCGAGCCTTTGAGGACGCACAACGAGTTGGTTTCCAGCACACCCTGGTTGTAGTCGAATGCCACGGGTGCGCCGGCGGCCTGTACGGCGGTGATACGGCCGTTCCAGGCCTGGATCATGTCCACTTCGCCGTCGCTGATCAGCTGCGCCGACTGCCCGCCGGACGTCCACCAGGTGGCGATGTCGGGCTTGATCTGCTCAAGCTTGCGGAAGGCGCGATCGACGTCCAGCGGATAGAGCTTGTCCATCGGCACGCCATCGGCCAGCAGCGCGATTTCCAGGGTTGGACGTGGCAGGTTACGTAGGGAGCGCTGGCCCGGGTATTTTTTGGTGTCCCAGAAGTCGGCCCAGGTCTTGGGTACGTCCGCGCCTTTGAACGCGTCCGTGCGATACGCCAGCACCGTGGAGTAGCTGATGTAGCCGACGCTGTATTCGTCCTTGAGGCTGTCGGGTATTTGCGCGGCATTGGGAATCAGCGCAAGGTCGAGCTTCTCGAACAGCCCTTCGGCTTCGCCACGGATGCAGTCGCCAGTGGGCAGGTCCACCACGTCCCAGGTGACCTTGCCGCTCTCGACCTGGGTCTTGATGATCGGGTAGGCCTTGGGCGAGCTGTCCTGTTTGAGCGTCAGACCGAGCTTTTTCGCCGCAGGCTCCAGGATCGCCTTGCTCTGGGCTTCCTGATAAGCACCGCCCTGGGATACGAACGTGATGTCCTCGGCCATGGCCTGGGTGGCGCTACCGATGAACAGGGCCAGACTCGCGAGTTGGAAAGCTGTAGTGCGCAATGTGCTCATGGAAAGACTCCGAATGGTTGGCAGATTTTCTTGGGCGAGCTGTAGGTTTTGTTGTCGGTCGCTCTGCGGGACCATGGAGGTCTAATGTACCGGCTTGTCCGTGAACGAAGCGGCTACAAATGCGCGGATGAAAAGTGGTTTATTGCGAAAATGCGAACGGGCACAGTATTTCGTGCGTCGGGTGCGGGCTTGCGCGCCTGTCGCGAGCAGCCCCGAAGCCCCCGGTAGGAGCGAGCATGCTCGCGATGGCGGTGTGTTGGGTGAGTCATAGCCAAGTCATTCAGCCCACCGTCATCCGCCTCACCACGCGCCGAATCATCGGCGCCGCCAGCACCACCACCGGCAACATCGATACCCACGACAGCGCCCACGCGTTCAACCAGCGGCCGGCAAAGGCCAGGTCGAGCGCATGGGGTGTGGTGGCGATGGCGGCCGCGACCGCGCAGGTCAGGCCGGATTGAACGACGCCGAAAACGAAATGCTCATAACGGGCGGGGATTTTCATCGGGGGTTCTCGAGAAAGAGCGGGGGGGCGCGATGCCCGGCCGCTCGGGCACGATCAAGCCGGTTGCAGTTGCGCGATAGTCTCTTCGGTGGTCCACAGCCCGTGGGCGAGGAAGCGGTAATTGATGATGGCCGCCAGGTAGCCGTCGCCATCCGGCAGGCGCGGGCCGGCGGTGGCGTCGCGTACCACGACTATTTCAAAGCCCTGTTCGAGCAGTTCGCGCAGGTGTGATTCCACGCAAAGGTTGGCCGCCATGCCGGCGAGGATGATCTGCGACACGCCTTTCTTGCGCAATTGCAGCGCCAGGTCGTTGGTTTCCGGGCCGTAGACCTTGTGCGGCGAGGCGATGATGGTCTCGCCGTCGAGAATGTACGGCTTGTAGATCTCGAGGAAATCGGCGCCGGAGCCTTCGAAGTTTTCCAGGGTGTTCGGTCCCTTGCGATCGAACATGCAGATGCTGTGCATGACCTTTTCCAGCGGACCGCCAAAATGCCAGTCGTGGTCGTGCGGGTAGTAATAGTGTGGCGACACGGCCACGGGCAGGTCGTGAGCCTTGAAGGCCTTGAACAGTTTTTCCAGGTTTTCGACGGTGTTGTTCTCGACGATGCTCTCACCGAACACCGCCCAACTGGCGCCGGCAGGGCTGAGGAAGTCGTTCTGTGGGTCGATGACCACCAGGGCGGCTTTGCTCAGGTCGAGCTTGAAACCAGTGGCAGGCAGTGCGGGTTCGGCGGGGTCGGCGTACAGATGGCTCATGACGATTTACCTCTTGGGTGCTTGCGTGGATGAGACGTGAATGTTGCTTTATATAAATGACCAGTCGTCTTATTAATGAGGAAAAAAAACTCACTCCAATAGCCGAGGCAAGACCATCGATACGAAACGCTGCAGAGGTGCACCGTCGCGCAGGACCTTGCCGCGCATGACCGCACCTTCCCAGCCTTCGACGATGACACTGGCCAGCGCTTCGGCGTCGTGAGTTTCAGAGAGTTCGCGGCGCTGCTGCGCTTCACGCAGGCAGCTCGCGAGCAAACCTTCCCAGCGCGCCAGCACATCGGCCAGACGCTTGCGGGTTTGTTCGCTGCCATTGGACATTTCCAGGGACAGGTTGCCAATCAGGCAACCCAGGCTGTATTCATGCTCGCCGTGCTCGAGCACCAGGGCCTGGAAGAACTGGCCGATGCGCTCCAGCGGCTTGACCCGGGCGTCGTAGAAGATCGGCCCGTGGCGGGTTTCGATCGAGGTCCAGTATTCCTCGAGGATCTCTGCCGCGAAGTCTTCCTTGCTGGCGAAGTAGTTGTAGAAAGAGCCCTTGGGAATCTCGGCAGCGGCGGTGATGTCCTGGACGCCGCAGCCGTTGAAGCCACGGTTGTGAACCACCTGGCGGCCAATCGACAGCAAACGGGATCTGACTTCGAGGTTGACCGGGCGAGCCATGACAGAGACATCCAGTGATGAGAAAGTTTTAATAAACTAACTGGTCATCTATGTTTCGTCAACAGTCGAATTGACTGCCAATCAGTCCGCCTGCGCCATCTCGATGTACTCGAGCATCTTCTCGTTGCCATCGAGAATGTCACGGCAGATGGCCGCCCGTGCCGCCGCGCCATCGCGGCGCTTGAGTGCGTCGAGCACTTCCCAGTGATGGTCGATGGCCATGCGCTCGTTGAAGTTGCCATAGGCACGGGCGATCAGTGGGCCGGTGCGCATCCACAGGCTATCGAGCAAACCCGCCAGCACCGGCATGCGCGCGATGGTGGTCAGCGCGTAGTGAAATTGCTGATTGCACTTGAGAGCGGCTTGCAAGTCCTGGGCGTTGATCGCGGCGATGTTGTTTTCGATGCAGGCTTGCAGGTCTGCGAGTTCGCTGTCGGTCACCAGCGCGGCGGCCGTCTCCGCAGCCAGGCCTTCAAGCGCCAGGCGGATGCTGCGGATCTCGCCGTATTGCGCGGCGGTGAGGATGGGTACGCGGATGTCACGCGGGGTCTTGAGGATCAGCGCCTGTTCCTTGGCCAGTTGCAGGATCGCGTCGCGCACCGGTGTGACGCTGGTGCCCAGTTGTTCGGCCAGGTCGCGGATGCGCAGGCGGTCATCGGGCTGGAAACGCCCGGTGATCAGTGCCTCGCGCAGCAACTCGTAGATGCCACTGCCCAGGTAAGAGTGATTGAGGGTTTGAATAGGGTAGGGGTTGCTCATTGATCGCTCATCTGCGGCGGATGCCCGGCCCGAATGATGGAAGTTTCCGGCCGGGATTTCCAGATTATTTCAGACGTGCTGACCACCGTTGACATGAATCTCCGAACCGTTGATGTACGACGCGCCTCGGGTGCAGAGGAAATGCACCAGGGATGCGACTTCTTCCGGCTTGCCCAAGCGGTGCATGGGGATCTGCTGATCGACGATCAGTTCGGTCCCGGCAGACAGGATCGACGTCTCGATCTCACCCGGTGCAATCGCATTGACCCGCACACCGTGTGGCCCGAAATCATGGGCCATTTCCCGCGTCAGTGCGGCCAGTGCAGCTTTCGAGCAGGCGTAGGCGACCCCGGCAAACGGGTGCACCCTGGAACCTGCAATCGAGGTGACGTTGATCACCGAGCCTTGCGCCGCCTTGAGCTCATCGAACAGCCCTTGGGCCAGTAACGCCGTGGAAAACAGGTTGACGTTGAACACGCTGAGCCAGGTGGCGTAATCGGATTCCAGCACGCCCAATCGTGCGCCGGCTTCGCCTTTGGGTGAAATGCCGGCGTTGTTCACCAGGGCATCGAGGCGTCCGCCGAGTTTCTCCCGGATCAATGGCAGGCTGCGGCGCACTTCGTCGATGTCTTCCAGGTCCAGGTGGATGTGGTTCAACTCGCCTTCAGCCCAGGGGCAGCCTTCGGTCCAGTTCTGTCGCGAGGCCGTAAACACGCGCCAGCCCGCAGCGTTGAAGTGCTTCACCGTGGCATGGCCGATGCCACGGCTCGCACCGGTGAGGAGGAGGGTTCGTTGCTCGGTCATGCAGGCGCTCCTGAGGAAGGGGTGGAGTGGTGAGACTATACCAGTAAAAATTATGATGCATCATATTCTAAATATGTTACTAATGAGCTGCGCCTCGGAATCATCGCCGTGCGCCGGCCACCAGGTGCAAGACACCCGGCGCTGACCGAAATATTGCTGCCAAAAACAAAAAAACCACCTGCCATCCCTTAGCTGCCGCTCACGCACGTAGCGAATTCGGAGAGACGCATGAACAGCAAAATCGCAACTGTACTGATGCTTGGAATGCTTGCCGGCCCTTTGAGCGCCGCTGAAAAACTGACCGTGGTGTCCTTCGGCGGCAACAACCGCCAGGCCCAGGAAAAAGCCTTCTACAAACCCTTCACCTCGGAAAAGAAAGTGGCGATCACGGCCGATGACTACAACGGCGAAATGGCCAAGATCCGGGTCATGGCCGACACCGGGAAAACCAGCTGGGACGTGGTCGAGGTCGAATCCCCCGAGCTGTTGCGCGGTTGTAGCGAAGGCCTGTTCGAGCCATTGGACTGGTCGCGCATCGGCAAGAAAGAAGATTTCATCCCGGCCGCCGTCAGCGATTGCGGGGTGGGTATCTTCATCTGGTCTACCGTTCTGACATACGACCCGAAAAAACTCGCCAGCGCGCCACAGGGCTGGGCGGATTTCTGGGACGTGAAGAAATACCCCGGCAAGCGCGGCCTGCGCCGTGGCGCCAAGTTCACCCTGGAGTTCGCCCTGTTGGCCGATGGCGTGGCCAAGGAAGATGTCTACACCTTGCTCGGCACCGAGGAGGGCGTGCAGCGGGCCTTCCGCAAACTGGATCAGATCAAGCCCGACATCCAGTGGTGGGAATCCGGCGCGCAGCCGTTGCAATGGCTGGCGGCAGGCGACGTGGTGATGACTTCGGCCTATAACGGGCGTGTCACCTCGGCGCAGGCGGAGGGACAATCGTTTGAAATGCAGTGGAATGGCAGCCTGTACGACCTGGATCACTGGGCCATCGTCAAAGGCTCGCCGAAGAAGGCCCTGGCGGAAAACTTCATCGCGTTTGCCAGTGCACCGGTTCAGCAGAAGCACTTTGTCGAGGCCATTCCTTATGGGCCAAGCAACACCAAAACCGTGGCACTGGTCGATGAGGCGGTGGGCAGCAAACTGCCGACTTCACCGGATAACCTGAAGAACGCCCGGGCCACGGATGCCGAGTTCTGGATCGACCACGGCGAAGACCTGGAAGAGCGTTTCATCGCTTGGGCCAACAAGTAATGCAAGGGGCCTGCGCGAGCAGGCCACATCACCGAAGCGAGGAGTCATGAACAATGCCGCTTGAGAAAGTATCGGCGCAACCCTGTCTGCTGGAGGCGGCCCCTGCCCGTGTCAGTGACGGGCAGGTCCTTGGGGTCCTTGCGCAGCACTACGCGATCAGCGGAAAACTCGAGCAACTGGGCGGCGAGCGCGACCTCAATTTCCGGGTCATGCTCGCGGACGGTACGTCGCGTCTGTTCAAGTTGTCGCATCCATTGGAAAACCCGCAGGTCGTGGACTTCCATAACCAGGCCATGCTCCAGATCGAGCGTAACGATCCGGCGTTGCCGGTGCAGCGTGTCTTTGCATCACTCGGCGGGCGATTCGTGGAGCCGGTCGAAATCGAAGGCCAGCGCATGTTGGTCCGTCTCCTGTCCTTCGTTGACGGCTTGCCGCTGCACCGCGTCGCCCACACATCGGTGAATTTCAGGCAGAACCTGGGCCAAGCGCTCGCCCGGTTCGACCTGGCCCTGGACGGCTTCAGCCATCCCGCTGCCGGGCACGTCCTGCTGTGGGACATGCAACACGCCCAGCGCCTCAGGCCCCGGCTGAAACACATCGAGCCGGGCGTTCGTCGCGACCGGATCGAACACAGCCTGGACCGCTTCGAATCCCAGGTACTGGGCAAGTGCGCCACGCTGCGCCACCAGGTGATCCATAACGACATGAACCCGCACAACATCATCGTCGATCCGGATCAGCCCGATGTGTTGCGCAACATCCTGGATTTTGGCGACATGGTCCACGCGCCGTTGGTCAACGAGGTCGCGGTCGCGGCATCGTACCAATTGGGGGTGGCGGGCGACGTCCTGGCCCCGGCGCTGGACATGATCCGCGCCTATCACCAGGTCAATCCCCTCACCGGCGAAGAATTGCAACTGCTGCCGGTGCTGATCTCCACACGCCTGGCGTTGTCGTTGTGCATCAATTATTGGCGGGCCGACCTGCACCCGGACAATCGCGAGTACATCCTGCGCAACTCATACCGCGCCCAGGATGCCCTGGCGGGATTGTCCGCAATGGCACCCGCCGAGATCCACGACAGAATCCTTGCCGCTTGCACCCAGGAGGTTGGCGCATGAGCATGATCAACGGTTTCACTTCTGAAGATGCCGATCGCCTGTCAGACAAGGAAAAACGCCTTGTCGAACGCCGGGCACGGTTGCTCGGCCCGGCCTATCGACTGTTCTACGAACACCCCTTGCACACGGTGCGCGGCGAGGGCGTGTGGCTGTACGACGAACAAGGCCGGCGGTATCTGGATGCCTACAATAACGTGGCGTCGGTGGGGCATTGTCATCCCCGGGTGGTCGAGGCGATCAGCCGGCAGGCCGGGCAACTCAACACCCACACTCGCTACTTGCAGGAGGGCATGCTCGATTACGCCGAGCAACTGCTGGGCACCTTTCCCGAGTACCTCGAGCGGGTCATGTTTACGTGCACCGGCAGCGAGGCCAACGATCTGGCGTTGCGCATCGCCAAACAGTTTACCGGCGGCACCGGCGTGATCATCACCCGCTTCGCGTATCATGGCGTCACGGGTGATATCGCCGAGCTTTCTCCGTCGCTCGGCCCGAGCATGGTTCTGCCACCCCACGTGCGCACCGTTCGCGCCCCCGATGCTTATCGGCTGGGTGCGGATCAAGTGGCCTCGACCTTCGTGGCTGACGTCCGTGCGGCCATCGATGACCTGCGCAAACACGGCATTCGTCCGGCGGCGATCCTGCTCGACGGCATTTTCGCCAGCGATGGCGTCTTTGCGGGCCCAACCGGCTGCATCGCCGAAGGGATCGCATTGGCCCAGGCCGAAGGCCTGTTGTACATCGCCGATGAAGTCCAGTCCGGCTTCGCCCGCACTGGCCTGAACATGTGGGGTTTCCAGCGGCACGACGTGCGCCCCGACCTCCTGACCCTGGGCAAGCCGATGGGCAACGGCCACCCCATCGCCGGCCTGGTCGGTCGAGCGCAAGTGGTCGATCACTTTGGCCAGAACATGCGCTACTTCAACACCTTTGGCGGCAACCCGGTGTCCTGCGCAGCGGGGCAGGCCGTGCTGGACGTCATCCGTGACGAACAGTTGCAGCAGCGCTCGCACACCCTGGGTGAATGTCTGTTGACGGGGTTGCGGGAGCTGGCCGAGCGTTACCCGATCATCGGCGATGTGCGCGGTGCCGGGATGTTCCTGGGGGTCGAGCTGGTGACCGATCGCGCCACAAAAGCGCCTGCCGCCACGCAGACCCGTCAGGTGGTCAACGCGATGCGCGAGCAGGGCGTATTGATCAGTGCTGCCGGGCCGCTGGAAAACGTGCTGAAGATTCGCCCGCTGCTGGCCTTCGAACAGGAGCATGCGCACTTGCTACTGGAAGCGGTCGGCACGGCGCTGGAAGGGCTGCAGCCGTAGCGGTTCAGACGATATCGTCGATCAGGATATGGTGCTGCCCACGGCTGCAGCGTTCGATGCGCGCCTCGACCTTGTACACCGCGCGCAGCATCTGCTCGTTGATCACTTCATGGCTCGGGCCGCTGCCCTGAGCGGTGCCATCGGCGATGACCAGCACCTGATCGGCGAAGCGCAAGGCCTGGTTCAGGTCATGGATGGCGATGAACACGATGACTTCGCGCTTTCGCGCCAGGTCGCGCATGAAGTTCAGCACCTGGACCTGGCGGTGCATGTCGAGGGCGCTGGTGGGCTCGTCCATCAGCAGGATCTGCGGTTCGCGCACCAGCGTCTGGGCGATTGAGACCAGTTGTTGCTGGCCGCCGCTGAGTTCACCCAGGTTGCGGAATGACAGCGGCGTAATGCCCAGGGCGTCGAGGATCTCATCGACCAGTTTCAGTTCGTCATCGTGGACCACCCAACCCGGTGTCAGTTGCTTGCGCGCCAGCAGCACCGATTCGTACACGGTCAAACGGGCGCTGGCGTTGAGGCCCTGGGGCATGTAGCTGATGCCTTTCATGCCTTTTTCCGCGCCTTGCAGCTTTACCTCGCCGGGCCCGTCGATCAGCCCTGCCATGCGTTTGAACAGGGTCGATTTACCTGCGGCATTGGGCCCGACCACGGCGACCACCTGGCCGCCGACAAACTCGGTGGTGGTCACACCGCTGATGATCGTGCGCTGGCCATAGCTGGCGCCGAGGTCTTGCAGCTGGATCGTTACCATGAGTTTTTCTTTGCGCCGAGAATCAGAGAGATAAAGAACGGTACGCCGATCAGGGACGTGACCACGCCGATGGGGAAAATCGCGCCGGGGATCAGGGTTTTGCTGACCACCGAACTCGCCGACAGGATCAGTGCGCCGGTGAGCAACGAGGCCGGCAGGAAGAAACGTTGGTCTTCGCCAATCAGCATCCGCGCGATGTGCGGGCCGACCAGCCCGATAAAGCCGATGGTGCCGACGAAGGCCACGGGAAACGCAGCGAGCAGGCTGACCATGATCAGCGTCTGGAAACGCAGGCTGCGCACGTTGATACCGAAGCTGGCCGCCTTGTCATCCCCCAGCCGCAGGGCGGTGAGCGCCCAGGTGCGCCTGGCGAAAATCGGCAGGGTGATCAGGATCACCACACAGATCACGCCCAGCTTGGGCCAGGTCGCCTTGGTCAGGCTGCCCATGGTCCAGAACACGACGGCGGCCACGGCTTGCTCGGTGGCAAAAAACTGCACGAGTGCGAGCAACGCGTTGAACGTGAACACCAGGGCAATGCCGAGCAGCACGATGGTTTCGGCGGTGACGCCACGGCGCAGGCTCAAGAAGTGGATCAGCAGGGCGCAGAGCATGGCCATGATGAACGCGTTGGCCGGCACCATGTACTGCGCTGCCAGCGGAAACAGCGCCACACCGAACGCCAGCCCCATGGCGGCGCCGAAACTGGCTGCCGCGGAAATGCCCAGGGTGAACGGGCTGGCCAACGGGTTGTTGAGGATGGTCTGCATCTGCGCCCCGGCCAGCGATAACGCCGCGCCCACGGCGACCGCCATCAGTGCCACGGGCAGGCGAATATCCCACATCACCACCCGCACCTGCGGCGCGGCGCTGTCCGGTGAAAGCAGCGCACCGAGCACTTCGCCCAGGCTGTAGCTGGCCGGGCCCAGGGCCAGGTCAAGCAACACACTGCCCAACAACAGCAGCGTCAGGGCGCCGAGGATCAGGCGTTTGCGCACCACCAGGCGGCGGTAGGTGTCGCGCTGGACCATCGTATCGTTGATCGCATTCATGGCTTGATCTCGGGTTCGCCCAGGCTGACGAAATAGCCAGGCTCGTAGGGCACCGGCAGGAAGCGCTCATGCAACTCGCGAAACGCGGCTTGCGGATCGAGGTCTGCAAACAGCGTCGGATGAAACCATTTGGCCAGTTGCTGGATGGCCACGAACTGATAGGGGCTGTTGTAGAACTGGTGCCAGATGGCGTGGAAGGCCTGGCTGTCCTGCGCCTTGATTCCGGCATAGGCCGGGCGACCGGTGTACCAGGCCAGTTTGCGTCGGGCCTCGGCCATGTCCGCGCCCGGACCCACACCCACCCAATGCCCGCCCGGGGCGAAGGCTTCCCAGTTGGCGCTGGTCACGACAATCTGGTCAGGGTTGGCGACGATCACCTGCTCGGCGTTCAACTGGCCGAAGGTCGTGGGGATGATGTCCCTGGCGATGTTGTCGCCGCCGGCCATTTCGACGAAGCGGCCAAAGTTCTCGTTGCCAAAGCTCAGGCAGCAATCGTCGGTGTAGCCGCCGATGCGCTCGATGAACACCTTGGGGCGCGCAGGTTGGTGCGCGGCAATCACGTCGGTGACCCGGCGAATCTGCTGGTTGCGGAACGCGATGAACGCTTCGGCGCGTTGCTCCTTGCCGAACAATTGGCCGAACAGGCGCATGGTCGGCTCGGTGTTCTGCATCGGGTAGTTGCGAAAGTCGACGTACACCACGGGAATGCCCAGGGCGTCGAGCTTCTCGATGTAGCGCGCATCTTCGGTCGCGTGCTGGGCCTCGATATTGAGGACAATCACATCGGGGCGCTGCGAGATCGCTTGCTCGATGTCGAAGGTGCCGTCTTCAAACCCGCCGAAGGTGGGGATGTCGGCAATGCCCGGAAACTTGCGCAGGTAGGCGTTGTAGGTGTCGGGATCGGACTGGATGAGGTCCTTGCGCCAGCCGACGATACGCTCGATGGGGTTTTGCGTGTCCAGCGCCGCCACCAGGTACAACTGGCGGCCTTCGCCGAGAATCACCCGTTTGACTGGCAGGTTTACCTTGACCTTGCGCCCGAGCAAATCGGTCACGGTGCTGCGTGTGTCAACCGCTTCGTTGGCCAATGACGCCAGTGAAACCCCCAGCAATCCAGCAAACAGCAGCGCGGCCAGGGCGTGGCTGCGTCGAACAATGGTGAGCATGGGGTCGTCTCAGAAAACGGAAAATAAAGCACGCTAAGCGTGCGTGGAGGCTGGCACCCAGCGGTACAGCGTCGGAATGGACACGCCGAGGTTCTTGGCCACGTCCTTGGGCGGCACCCCGCTGGCCAGCAGCTTCTTGGCCGACTCGATCTTGCTGTCGGTCATCTTCGGCTTGCGGCCGCCTTTGCGGCCGAGCTGCTTGGCGACTTCCAGCCCGGCGCGGGTGCGCTCGACGGTCAGCTCGCGCTCCATTTCGGCAAGGCTCGCCATGACGTGGAAGAAGAACCGCCCGGATGGTGTGCCGGTGTCGATGGAGTCGGTGAGGCTCCTGAACTGGACACCGTGCTTGTGCAGATCGCCGACCAGATCGACCAGTTGCTTGACCGACCGGCCCAGCCGGTCGAGCTTCCAGACGACCAAAGTATCGCCTTCGCGCAGCATTTCGAGCGTCTTGGCCAAGCCAGGCCGGTCTGCCCGCGTGCCACTCACCTTGTCCTCGAAGACCTTTTTACATCCGGCCTTGCTCAAGGCTTCGCGTTGCAGCTCCAGGTTCTGATCCTGCGTCGAGACGCGCGCATAGCCAATCAACATGGCTTGTCTCGCGCCCGGTCGATGCGTTCCTGCATCGCCTGCATCACTTCTTCGTGGGTGTACGATCTGGCGTTGGCGTCGGTGGCTTGCCGCAGGGCTTCCTCAACCTCGCGCGTCATCCGCTCGTAATCCTCCGGCCACAGCGCTTGCTCCATGCGCAGCGACGCCTGACCCAGCAGGTGCAGCAGGCTGAACAGCCGCATGTCGTTGGTGGCGACGATGCGCTCCCGAATCTGCTCCTGAATAGCTTCGCTAGCCCGATGCGCTTGTGGTGTGGCAGTCCCCTCGTAGTCAGCGGGGAATTCCGCTTCCTCGGCAATCCTTGCCCAGGCGCTGGCCAGCGCCTCGATGGTTGACGTGCTCATTTCCGCCGCTCCTGTGCTCTTTGGCGAATCAACCGGCCAAGGGGCCTCGACGCGAAAACCAGCAGCATCACGCCTATCGGATACCAGGTCGAGAAGACCACCAAGGCATCGAAGGCTGGCCGTCCGGTGTTGGTAGGCAGTACGGCGGTCACAGCCATCAACCCGCCGACCGTCCAGATGATGCGCCACACGTAGGGCATCACGCGGGGCACGTAGCCGTCATCGAAAGCGGTCTGGTAGTAGCGGCGCAGGCCGCGCTCGGCAAGCGCCTGGCGCTGCCGCTCCGACAGCGCATCCGTCCGGCCATACCAGCGCCGGAATGGTGGACAGCGCAGCAGCAAAGGGGTGAAGAGGATCATCACCGCCACGATCGCGACACCCCACGCCATGACGGCGCCGGCATCGGGCCGCTTGGCGTTCTCGATCACGGGCGCGAAGACGCCCGGAGCACCGATCATCCAGAACAGCGCAATGTGCTGATGGAAGGAGAGCTTCATTTGCTCATCCACTTGCGCAGCAGGCGCTTTTTCAGGGAGGCGCGTTCTTGCGGGTTGCGTCCCTTGTGATTGGCGATGCGATCCGCCGTGGCGGCCTGGCGCTTGACGGGCCAGTAGGAGCGGCCATCCTTGCCCATCGACCAGACGCTGCTGGCCTGGTTTTCCAGCAGGGGCAGATGGGCGCTCAGGGCTTCGGGCGACGCGCTGGTCAGCGCCGTGCGCTCACGGGTGCGCCAGCGCTGATGCCAGAGCTTCTTGTCCTCGCGCTCGCTGCCGCAGGTCGTGTGCCCGACGATGGGTGTTTTGCGGCGGCTGCGGCTCATAACGTAGTGGTCTCCAAGAACATTCAGGACTGATCCCAGGCGTCGATGGTCAAGACCTGATCGGCAGGACAGGCGGCTACGCGGTCGGGAACTGGATGGTGTTCAGTCTCATGCCGACCCCATTCGATTGATCGCGTCGCTTGCGGCACGCTGCGACGCAAGGAGGTTTGCGACCTGGTTTAGCAGCCGTGTCCGCTGCATGTCTGTTACCTATCTCCCCGACCGCTCATTGGACCAACTCCAGAGATTGGGCTCTATCGCTCAGCCAATACGAAACCGGCATTGGCTGATGCCACAACCGAGACGAACACAAATGGCTCGGTACCTGTATTTCGCGCCCCGTGCACTTGGCCCGGTCTTGCCACGGCTATCTCACCTTCCCTGAGGGCACGAACAATCCCATTGCCCTGAAAGTAATCAGCCATTCCCGACAAAACAGTCCACGTGTCTTGGCCGTGAGGATGAATGTGAGCCGCAATTTCCTGCCCGGGATGGACATGCCAAACCACGATAATTGAGTCTCGGGTTTCAAGCACAACGGAACGAATAGGCTCGCCTTCGGACGGCTGAACATACTCGGCTACAGAAAATATTCTCGATTCAACAGTCATCGGAGATCCCTCTTTCACAGTGCCCCCAGACAGGCTGGATATGAGTTCTAACTCGAATTTGAACGGGAGGCTGGTCGTGCGGTCGTGCAGTTGCCGATGAGCGTGTCGGCTGCTGCCTCCTTGCCCACCAGCGAACTCACGTCCGTTGCGGCCATCCAGAAGGTCTTGCCCGAGCGCGGCTCATAGGTCGCGGGATCGAACACGCCAGAGGGGCCGAACATCGGCGGCTTGATTGGTCATGGCTCCATGCCTTTGTCGTTACGGTCTTCATCGTCGGCATCCTGACGCACGGCGGGCAATTGCTGGAGCAACGCCGGCAGCCATTCCTGTACCGTCTCCCACACCACATCGAGGTTGATGTCGAAATAGCCGTGAGCCATGCGATTACGCATATTGCGCATGCTGCGCCACGGCACGTCGGCATGCGCCTGGGTGAACTCGACGTAGCCATCCATCACCTTTGTGGCCGCCTCGCCGATGACGATCAGGCTCATGATGACGGCCTGCTGGGTGCGCTTGTCGGCCAAGAAGTCGTCCTTGGCCATCCCTTCCACGAAGCTGCGCGCATCGGTTGCGGCCTGCTGAATGTGGTCGAGGTAATCGGGCAGGCGGTTCTCGCTCATATCGGTTGCGCCTCCGCGAGCACCTTGGCCCGGAACTTCGGCGGCAGGTCGCCGGGAGTCAGCAGATCGACGTCAACGCCGAGCAGCGATTTCAGTTCTTCTTCCAAATCGCCCAAGTCCAACAACGTGGCACCGGGCAGCGCATCGACCAACAGGTCGAGGTCGCTGCCATCCCGGTCGGTGCCATGCAGCACCGAGCCGAAGACGCGCGGGTTCGCGGCGCGAAAGCGGCCTACCGCTTCACGCACTGCGCTTCGCTTCATGTCAAGCACAACAGACGGTCGCATGGGCATCCTTTCTTATCGAAACTCGTTGAGATGATATGCAATCAAGAATAGAATTTCAAGAACTATTTTCGAGAATCGCAATGCCTTGATTCCCGTGCCGCGTGTCACTTTCAGAAGGCGACAGCACGAAATATCAAAAGTCGACCGCACGGTCTTTTCTGACGTTGGAGTCGCCTCAGAAAACGGAAAATAAAGCACGCTAAGGCGTAGTTCCCTCGGGCTACACCGCGTCCGCACTGCGCGGTTCTTTCTTCCCTTGCAGTGACGCAATCAGCGGGCAGGAAACGTTCCCCTTCCGCGCATGGCAGGCGCACACCAAATCAGACAGCACGGCCTCCATGCGCGCCAGGTCAGCCATCCTCTCGCGCACGTCCTTGAGCTTGTGCTCGGCCAGGCTGCTGGCTTCCTCGCAATGGGTGCCATCCTCCAGCCGCAGCAGCTCGGCGATCTCATCCAGGCTGAAGCCCAACCGCTGGGCTGATTTCACGAAGCGCACCCGCGTTACATCCGTCTCGCCATAGCGGCGAATGCTGCCGTAAGGCTTGTCCGGTTCCGGGAGCAAGCCCTTGCGCTGATAGAACCGGATGGTCTCCACATTGACCCCGGCCGTCCTGGCGAAAACGCCAATGGTCAGGTTCTCCAAATTGTTTTCCATATCGCTTGACTCCGTACATAACTACGGAAGTAAGCTTAAGCTATCCAATTCAGATTCGAAAGGACAAACGTATGTCTGAACCTCAAAACGGGCGCGGCGCGCTCTTCACTGGCGGGCTGGCCGCCATCCTCGCCTCGGCTTGCTGCCTCGGGCCGCTGGTTCTGATCGCCTTGGGGTTCAGCGGCGCTTGGATCGGCAACTTGACGGTGTTGGAACCCTATCGCCCCATCTTTATCGGCGTGGCGCTGGTGGCGTTGTTCTTCGCCTGGCGGCGCATCTACCGGCCGTCAGCCGCCTGCAAACCGGGTGAGGTTTGCGCGATTCCCCAAGTGCGAGCTACTTACAAGCTCATTTTCTGGGGCGTGGCCGTGCTGGTTTTGGTCGCGCTCGGATTTCCCTACGTCGTGCCATTTTTCTATTGATCACAGGAGTTCACCATGAAAAAGCTGCTTTCCGCCCTTGCCCTCGCTGCCGTTGTTGCCCCCGTGTGGGCCGCCACCCAGACCGTTACGCTGTCCGTACCGGGCATGACCTGCTCGGCCTGTCCGATCACTGTCAAGAAGGCGATTTCCAAGGTCGATGGCGTCAGTAAAGTTGACGTGACCTTCGAGACGCGCGAAGCGGTGGTCACCTTCGATGATGCCAAGACCAGCGTGCAGAAACTGACCAAGGCTACCGAGGATGCGGGCTACCCATCATCAGTCAAGAACTGATCATGAAAGACCCGAAGACACTGCTGCGGGTCAGCATCATTGGCACAACCCTCGTGGCGCTGTGTTGCTTCACCCCTGTTCTGGTCATTTTGCTCGGTGTGGTCGGCTTGTCCGCGCTGACCGGCTATCTGGACTATGTGCTGCTGCCTGCGCTGGCGATTTTCATCGGCTTGACCATCTACGCCATCCAACGAAAACGCCAAGCCGATGCCTGCTGCACCCCGAAATTCAATGGAGTAAAAAAATGACCGAAATCACCGTGAATGGCATGACCTGCACATCCTGCGCCACCCATGTCAAAGATGCTTTGGAAAAGATTCCCGGCGTGAATGCCGCTGTGGTGTCCTATCCAGAAAGCCGCGCGCAAGTCATGGCAGACACCGCCGTGAGCCACAACCAACTGCTGGCCGCCATCGCCGCATTGGGTTATCAAGGCTCGATCCGGGTTGGTGATTTCAAAGATGAACCAAAAATCCGTGATGCACTTGAGGGCGCCGGTTTGCATATCGCCATCATTGGCAGCGGCGGGGCCGCGATGGCGGCGGCGCTGAAGGCCGTCGAGCAAGGCGCGACGGTCACGCTGATCGAACGCGGCACCATCGGCGGCACCTGCGTCAATATCGGCTGTGTGCCGTCCAAGATCATGATCCGCGCTGCCCATATTGCCCATCTGCGCCGGGAAAGTCCGTTCGACGGCGGTATTGCGGCAACTGTGCCTGCGATTGACCGCAGCAAACTGCTGGCCCAGCAGCAGGCCCGTGTCGATGAACTGCGGCACGCCAAATACGAAGGCATCCTGGACGGCAATCCAGCCATCACCGTTTTGCACGGTGAAGCGCGTTTCAAGGACGACCAGAGCCTGGTCGTCCGTTTGAACGAGGGTGGCGAGCGCGAGGTAACGTTCGACCGCTGCCTGGTCGCCACCGGTGCCAGTCCGGCCGTGCCGCCGATTCCGGGCCTGAAAGAGTCACCCTACTGGACTTCCACCGAAGCGCTTGTCAGCGACACCATTCCCGCACGCCTGGCCGTGATCGGTTCGTCGGTGGTGGCGTTGGAACTGGCGCAAGCCTTTGCCCGGCTCGGCAGCCAGGTCACGATCCTGGCACGCAGCACCTTGTTCTTCCGGGAAGACCCGGCCATCGGCGAGGCCGTGACAGCCGCTTTCCGCGCCGAGGGCATCGAGGTGCTGGAGCACACGCAAGCCAGCCAGGTCGCCCATGTGAACGGCGAATTCGTGCTGACCACCGGACACGGTGAATTGCGCGCTGACAAGTTGCTGGTTGCCACCGGTCGGGCACCGAATACGCGCAGCCTCGCGCTGGACGCGGCGGGGGTCACTGTCAATGCGCAAGGGGCCATCGTTATCGACCAAGGCATGCGCACGAGCAACCCGAACATCTACGCGGCCGGCGACTGCACCGACCAGCCGCAGTTCGTCTACGTGGCAGCGGCCGCCGGCACCCGTGCCGCGATCAACATGACCGGCGGCGACGCAGCCCTCAATCTGACCGCGATGCCGGCAGTGGTGTTCACCGACCCGCAAGTCGCCACCGTGGGCTACAGCGAGGCGGAAGCGCACCACGATGGCATCGAGACCGACAGTCGCACGCTGACACTCGACAACGTTCCGCGAGCGCTTGCCAACTTCGACACACGCGGCTTCATCAAGCTGGTCATCGAGGAAGGTAGCGGACGGCTCATCGGCGTGCAGGCGGTGGCCCCGGAAGCGGGCGAACTGATCCAGACGGCGGTGCTCGCCATCCGCAACCGCATGACGGTGCAGGAACTGGCCGACCAGTTGTTCCCCTACCTGACAATGGTCGAGGGGTTGAAGCTTGCGGCGCAGACCTTCAACAAGGACGTGAAGCAGCTTTCCTGCTGCGCTGGATAAAAAAAGGAGGTTTTCAATGAGCGCCTACACCGTGTCCCGGCTGGCCCTTGATGCCGGGGTGAGCGTGCATATCGTGCGCGACTACCTGCTGCGCGGATTGCTGCGTCCGGTGGCGTGCACCCCGGGCGGCTATGGCCTGTTCGATGATGCCGCCTTGCAACGGCTGTGCTTCGTGCGGGCGGCCTTCGAGGCGGGCATCGGCCTGGACGCGCTGGCGCGGCTGTGCCGGGCGCTGGATGCTGCGGACGGCGATGAAGCGGCCGCGCAGCTTGCCGTTCTGCGCCAGTTCGTCGAGCGTCGGCGCGAAGCGTTGGCCGATCTGGAGGTGCAGTTGGCCACCATGCCGACCGAGCCGGCACAGCACGCGGAGAGTCTGCCATGAACAGCCCCGAGCGCTTGCCGTCCGAGACGCACAAACCGATCACCGGCTACCTGTGGGGCGCGCTGGCCGTGCTCACCTGTCCCTGCCATTTGCCGATTCTCGCCATTGTGCTGGCCGGCACGACGGCCGGCGCGTTCATCGGAGAGTACTGGGGTATCGCAGCCCTCACGCTGACCGGTTTGTTCGTCCTGTCTGTGACACGACTGCTGCGGGCCTTCAAAGATCGATCATGAGCGCTTCCCATTGAGACAAACCACGCTGTCGCTACGTTGCCTCATGCCGGCATCAAATTCGGCTGAGTAGCTTCTCGCCATCTGGACGTAGCTCACCCTTGGGTGAAACATGCCGATACAGGGTCTGCCGCGTGACGCCAAGTTCCTGGCACAGGTCGCCGACCTTGGTCTCTGGCTGACCCATTGCCGCCATCGCCAGCCGCAGCTTGGCGGCGGTCATCTTGAACGGCCGGCCGCCTTTCCGCCCGCGCGCGCGGGCCGAGGCTAGGCCGGCAATCGTGCGCTCCGCGATCAACTCGCGCTCGAACTCGGCCAGGGCGGCGAAGATGCCAAAGACCAGCTTGCCGGCGGCGGTCGTGGTGTCGATGGCCGCGCCGTGCCCGGTTAATACCTTCAAGCCGATGCCGCGCCCAGTCAGGTCGTGCACGGTGTTGATGAGATGTCGCAGGTCGCGTCCGAGCCGATCCAGTTTCCACACGACCAGTGTGTCGCCAGTTCGCAACGCCTTCAGGCAGCTCGTCAAGCCGGGCCGATCCTCGCGCATGCCGGATGCCTGGTCCTCGTAAAGATGTACTGGATCGACCCCGGCGGCAATCAGCGCGTCGCGCTGCAAATCGGTAGCCTGGGAGCCGTCCGCCTTCGATACCCGCATGTAGCCTATCAGCATGTCGTACCTGTCACATATACGTTCGATTATGTGACAGTGTGAGCCAGAAAGTTCTCGCCGTCAAAAACTGTCACTTAACCCGTCATTTAGTCTAAGACCTGCAAACGGCCATTCAGGCTCGTAATGTGACAAAAACTCCGGCGGGATGCCCTCCTTGGTGAACGTGGCGCGCAAACGTTCCAGGGATTCGGGGTCGCGTCGCCCGTAGGACGCCAGTGTGAACAGCAAGCGGGCCGTCTCCGGGTTGTGTCGCGCTTCAATGATGGCCTCATCGATGGCCTGGGCTGCTCGTTGCCAGTGGTTGATGGGTTCCGGCTTCGGCACCTTCGCCGGCAGGCCGTTGGTGAAACCAGTGTGCGGCTCCGTCTGAAACAGCGCGGCCTGTTCCCCGCGCGGGATCAGCGCCTTTGACTCGATCAGCGTGATGGCGGTGGCCGCCGCCTCCAGCATCTGCCACTGCACCGCCGGGGCCAGAATCTCGTAGGGACGCCACAGACTCTGCCCGGCGCGCAGCGGATGGCCGCAGCGCTCCCAGACATGGCGGATGCTCGCCGAGCAACTGCCGCAGTGCGAGAGCGGCGTGTTCAGCTCATCAAGCAGGGTGCGCAGCAGCCGGAACCACAAGCCGGCGTGGACACGCCGACGCGGCAGCTCCACAAAACCCGTCGTCAGCGCCTGCCAGGTGCGCCGGTCCATGCAGGCGATTGCGTCATCGGCAGGGCGCGGCGCAGCATCGGCGATTTCCCACTGAAGATACCGGCCGGGCATGCCCCAGTAGGACTCCAGCCAGCAGCCATGCTGCGGGCAGCTCAGCATCAAGGGGAGCTGCCAGACGAGTAGCACAGCTTGATTCGTTGGATCGTTCAGACACTGCGGACACGCCCGGCGAATCGTCTGGCTCGGTAGCCAGGCACGCCAGCGAGTGATGGACCGCACCTTGCGGGTGCGCTTGGGCAGGAGCACCGCGCATTGGAATGTATAGGTTTCCAAGGCTGCTGGTACCGAATCGTCGAGACTGTCGAGCAGCCACGGCACCCAGCCTGCAAGACTCATGCTGCGCAACCGCTCCAGCTCGACGCCACTGCGCTGGCAGAGCGCCGTCAGCAACGACAAGGATGGTGCGGTATCCAGGTCATCAAGTTGGCTGTGACCAAGATCGTGGGCCAGCAGCTCGTGCACGTCCATCTGGTAGCAGGCGGCGACCCGGTTGAGCCATGAGGACAGGGCTTCGCCTTCCTTGGGTGCCGGATGCAGCGGCCAGCGCGGCGCGGACTTCACATCAGTTCCCGCTCGAACTGTCGCCGCCGCTCACTGGGGCCGATGTAGTCGGCCATGCTGAGCGTGCGGTGGTTGATCGCTTCCTCGCCACTCTCCACGGCGGCGACGGCCGCCGCCACCAGCAGATGTGCAAGCTCGCCGATGGTGCCTTCGCTCCGGGTGAGCAGGTAGCGGGCCATGTCCAGCGTGGCAATCGGGGATGGCCGCCGTAGCGGGAGTGACGCCGCGAAGCTGGCCAGCAGCGAGCAGCAGTCCTCATTGGCCTCCCACGGCGGCAGCAGCATCGGCTCGAAGCGGTTTTCCAACTGATCGTCCGAACGGATGGCCAGGTACGCCTCGCGCGTGCCGACCCCGACCAGGGGGATACGCAGCTCGTTGCCGAGGAAGCGCAGCAGGTTGAGGAACTCGCGCCGGTTAACGCTGTTGCCAGCCAGTACATTGTGCAGTTCGTCGATCACCAGCATGCGCACGCCGACCTTGCGCAGCAGGGCCAGCGCCAGTTGCTCCATTTCCGGCAGCCGTGGGCGCGGGCGCAGCGGCGCGCCCATCGCAGCCAGCAGCGCGACATAGAAGCGGATCACCGATGGCTCTGACGGCATCTGCACGACCAGCACCGGGATATGTTCTTGGTCAGCGTCGGTGCCGACCGGGTGCGCCCGCCGGAATTTCTCGACGATCATCGACTTGCCGTTGTTGGTGGGGCCGACCAGCAGCAGGTTTGGCATGCGTTGCTTGTTCGGCCACGCATACAGAGTTTCCAGCCGGTTCAGCGCCTCGACCGCGCGCGGGTAGCCGATCCAGCGGTCGGCGCGAATGCGCTGGATGCGCTCGTCTGCCGGCAGCCTGGCCAAACCCTGTGCCGCTGGCAGCAGGTGGGACAGGTCAATGACGGGATATTCGTCCACGGCTACCACTCCTCGATCTGATCGAACGGTTTGGCCGGCGGCAGGTTGTCTGCCTGCGGGTCAGCCATGTCCACATCCGGCGGTATGGGCTTGGCCGGTGGCTCCGACGTCTTGAGGTGCTGGCGGCGATCAGCGTCGCGCCGCGCCTTGCGCGTGGCCTTCTGGGCGGTGGTCACGATCTCGCGCATCTGCCCGATCATGCGGAACAGCGCCGACTCGTCCACCTGCTCGCGCCCGAGCTGACGCAATTTGGCCAGCGCCTGGCGTTGTTCCCAGAGGGTGACGGCCGGATGGGACAAGGTGCGGTAGTGGATCTCCAGATAGTGCTGACCTTCCGGTTCCAGTACCCAGATGCGGCTGATGTCGCGCGGATCGCGCCGGATCAGGAAGGCGGGCAAGCGCTCGCGCCGGGCAATCCACGGCTTGAGGGCGTCGGCGTAGTAGTGGATGTGGTCGATGACAAAGCCGGTGCGGGTCAGGGTGCGGCGGATCACCGGCAGGAAATCGACCAAAAACGCGGTGGGGCGGGTAACGACGGCCGGGACGCCAACGCGCTCCACGGCCTCGGCCCAGCGCGCGGCCGGCGGCTGGAGCAGGCCGTTGTGCACGGAGCCGTGATAGGTGCCTACCGCCAACGCGAGCCAGCGCTCCAGCTCGCGCAGCGTCAGGGTGGCCATCTTCTCGGAATCGTACTCGCCGCGCTGGCCGGGATTGGAGAAGGTCGTCCCCGGTAATTCGTCGTGGATCATCTGCATCGCCGTGCCGATGATCCGTTCCACGATGCCGCCGTAGTGCGGCTGGCCTGGTGGGCGATAGTCCAGCCGGATGCCATGCTGTTCGCAGCCACGGCGCAGCGCTTCGCTTTTGAACTCGGCCGCGTTGTCCAGATAGAGCAGCCTGGGCTTGCCGCTCATCGGCCAGTCCATTTCCACATTCAGCCCTTCCAGCCAGGGCCGCTTGTCGCAGGCGGCATGCGCGAGGCATAGGCCGACCGAGACGGCGGACGGCGCTTCCAGCGTGACCACCATGCCGAGTACGCAGCGCGTGAACACGTCGATGGCGAGGGTCAAATATGGGCGGCCAATCGGTTGCCGGTCGCGCTCGTCGACCACGATCAGGTCGATGACGGTGTGGTCGATCTGCACCTGTTCCAGCGGCATGGTGACTTCGGGCGGAATGCCACCCGCGCCTTGCAAGGGACGGGCAGCGTCCTGCCCGCCCCGGCTGCGGGCTATTTTCGCCGGGTGTAGTCCGGCAATCCGCTGGGCCACGGTGTTGCGCGCCGGCACCGGCAGCTTCTGGGTTTTGCACGCCTGCGCGACTTCGCGGTGGAACGCCGCCAGGCTGCGTTTCTGCTTGGTCAGGAAGCGCTTTTGCAGCAGCTCGCGGATGATGCGCTCGACCGGTTCCGGCAAGCGCCCCTTGCCTTTGCCGCCGCCGGATCGGCCGGGCGTCAGGTCTGTTACCAGGCCAGTACCCTGCCGGGCGCGACGGATCAGGACATATACCTGTCGCCGGGACAGGCCCAGCGCTTGGGCTGCCTCATCGGCGGCTTCATGCCCGACCACCTCAAGCGCTGCCAGTGGCCCGATGATTTCCGTCCGGTGCCGGGCTTGCGCCCATGCCTCGTCGGGCAGGGTGGCCACGCCTTGCGCGGCAATCGGTGGAGTGTCTGATGTCATGCCCAAACCTCGCTTTGGTGCACACGAGTATTGAGCATAGTCGAGATTGGTGCAGACGACTCCTGATATTGGGCTGTCAGGAGCCGTATGCACACCAGGCGTTACATCCAGTCAGATGGTGCGGTCGTCTTCTGAAAACGACATACGCCTCCAGCTCGACGCACTACAAGCGGCTGGATGCGACAAGGTTTTCACCGATAAGGCCAGCGGGAAGAAACTAGACCGCGCCGGCCTGATAGATGCACTGGCTTTCGCCCGCGAGGGTGACACGCTCGTCGTGTGGAAGCTGGATCGCCTTGGTCGTTCAATGAAAGGGCTGGTTGACCTTGCTGCCGAACTTGATGCGCGGAAGGTCGATCTTCGTTCGCTCACTGACGGTATCGACACCAAAGGAACCGCTGGACGCTTTTTCTTCCACGTCCTTGCCGCTATGGCGGAAATGGAGCGGGAATTGATCCTGGAGCGAACCAGGGCCGGCCTGGAAGCCGCTAGGCGTAGCGGAAAGGTCGGTGGCCGGCGTCCGGTAATGACCCCAGCAAAAACCGAGGCAGCACAAACGTTGCTGAGCAACGGGATGGACGCCAAGGAGGTGGCCATGTCCATCGGGGTATCGTTGCCAACTCTCTATCGACACCTGCCGGCGCGGGATCGGGAATAGGCCTCCGGCCGACCTGGCGTGAACCTGGACGTGATGAACAACTCCCACGGGTCAGGTAATGCGCCCCTGAAACCGCGTGTGTAGAGGGGGTGACAATTTGTCAGGGGGGACGCACGGATCGAGGTGGCCACCGACAAACTGGCGCGCTCCTGGACGTGATGAACAACTCCCACGGATCAGGTGATGCGCCCCTGAAACCGCGTGTGTAGAGGGGTGACAATTTGTCAGGGGGGCGCACGGATCGAGGTGGCTACCGACAAACTGGCGCGCTCCTGGACGTGATGAACAACTCCCACGGATCGAGGCGCTGGCCTTCGCCTGCTGACGCGAAGAATCGAGTAGGGTGAGGGATTTTTTTTTCCCTCAGCCCTCTCACACCACCGTACGTGCGGTTCCGCATACGGCGGTTCAACTAATACGCTGGAGTCCCTGCACAGTGCTGCGCAGCGAGACCAGCCCCATTTTGGCGAAGTACAAC